>NZ_JBALQK010000048.1:65631-164760 GCF_036965845.1 Bacillus sp. JJ1127
GTCTTATTTTAGGCGGAGCAATTGGCAATTTTATTGATCGTGTATTTAGACAAGAAGTGGTGGATTTCATTCACGTGTATATTTTTTCATACAACTATCCGGTATTTAACATAGCTGACTCAGCTTTATGTATTGGAGTTGTATTAATTATTATTCAAACATTATTAGAAGGAAAGAAAATGAAGGAGTAATTGAATGAGCGAAGTAGTGCAAGTAACAGTTGCAGAAGAACAAAAAAATGAACGGATTGATAAATTTGTTGCAGGTGTCAACAGTGAATGGTCACGTACACAAGTGCAGCAATGGATTAAAGATGGTGTTGTAACAGTAAATGGAAAAGCTGTTAAAGGTAATTATAAAGTAAGAGCAAATGATGAAATTACAGTAACAATACCAGAACCAGAAGAACTTGATATCAGCCCAGAAGATATGAATTTGGAAATTTATTATGAGGATGCTGATGTGTTAGTTGTGAATAAGCCACGTGGCATGGTTGTACATCCAGCCCCAGGACATACGAGTGGTACACTTGTAAATGGATTAATGCATCATTGTACAGATTTATCGGGTATTAACGGTGTAATGCGTCCTGGTATTGTGCACCGTATTGATAAAGATACATCTGGATTATTAATGGTTGCAAAAAACGATATGGCACATGAATCGCTTGTAAATCAGCTAGTGGAAAAAACGGTAACAAGACGCTATAAAGCGATTGTTCATGGTGTAATTCCGCATGATAAAGGAACAATTGATGCTCCAATTGTTCGAGATAAGAAGGAGCGTCAAAGTATGACGGTTGATGAAAATGGTAAGCATGCTGTTACACATTTTCAAGTGTTAGAGCGATTTAAAGATTTTACACTTGTGGAATGTCGTTTAGAAACAGGACGTACACATCAAATTCGTGTTCATATGAAATATATTGGATATCCACTTGCAGGAGATCCGAAATATGGTCCGAAAAAAACATTAGATATAAATGGACAAGCGCTTCATGCAGGGATTTTAGGATTTGATCATCCTCGTACAGGCGAATATGTCGAATTTGAGGCACCAGTTCCGGCAGTATTTGAAGAAGTTTTAAATGCTTTACGGAAATAGTATTGACAAAACGAGTAAAACCTGCGATACTAACAACAGCTAAATAATGATCCTTTAACACAGCCCCGTGAGGTTGAGAAGGTAACGGTTTGAAATACTTAGGGTATGATTGTACCCTTTTTTCAAAAGTCCTCTCGCACACGCTGAGAGGACTTTTTTTATACCATTCCTCTCACGCAAGAAAAAAGCTTGGAGGTGTAGAGTATGCAAGAAAAAGCTGTCGTTTTAGATGACCAAATGATTCGCCGCGCTTTAACACGAATCAGTCATGAAATCGTGGAACGTAATAAAGGTGTCGATAATTGTGTTCTTGTTGGAATTAAAACACGTGGGATTTTTATTGCACAGCGTTTAGCAGAACGCATTGGTCAAATTGAAGGAAAAAACATTGAGGTTGGAGAGTTAGACATTACATTATATCGTGATGATTTAACGTTGCAGTCAAAAAATAAAGAACCGCTTGTAAAAGGTTCAGATATTCCTGTAGACATTACAAAGAAAAAAGTGATTCTTGTGGATGATGTTTTATATACAGGTAGAACAGTTCGAGCGGCAATGGATGCTTTGATGGATTTAGGAAGACCATCACAAATCCAACTGGCGGTTCTTGTGGACAGAGGTCATCGCGAATTACCAATTCGTGCTGATTATGTAGGAAAAAACATTCCAACATCAAGTGAAGAACGTATTGAAGTTGATTTGCAAGAGACAGATCAGCAAGATCGAGTAAGCATATACGATAAGTAAAGCCCTTTTAAATGTAGTCCTGTGAGGCTGCCAAAGGGTCTTGGCTTTCATATGTCAAATTTGGCATACGAAAGTATAGGACTCTTTGTGCATAGTCACAAAGAGTTTTTTTATTGAAAAGTTTTAAACTGAAGGAGGATGTAACAATGGAGCAAAAGCCAGTGTTAGACATTCATGAAGTACCGAAACCGGGAAAATGGTTATTTTTAAGTATACAACATTTATTTGCGATGTTTGGATCAACAGTGCTTGTTCCGTTTTTAACAGGGCTGAATCCATCAGTAGCTTTAATTTCAAGCGGATTAGGAACACTAGCGTTTCTTCTTATAACAAAAGGTCAAGTACCAGCGTATCTAGGATCATCGTTCGCGTTTATCGCACCAATTATTACAGCTAAAACAGCAGGTGGGCCGGGAGCGGCGATGCTTGGAGGTATGTTAGCAGGACTTGTTTATATCTTAGTTTCGCTAGGAATTAAGAAATCAGGATCATCTTGGATTATGAAATTACTTCCTCCTATTGTAGTTGGTCCAGTTGTTATGGTTATTGGTTTAGCTTTAGCACATACAGCAGTTAACATGGCAATGAATGGTGCAGATGGGAAATATAGTTTTACACACTTCTCAGTAGCATTAGTAACGCTAGCAATTACAATTATTTGCTCCATATTCGGAAGAGGATTTTTCAGCATCATACCAATTTTACTAGGGATTATCGGAGGATATATCTTCGCTTACTTCCAAGGATTGGTGGACTTAAAGCCAGTAGCTGAGGCGAAATGGTTTGATGTACCAGACTTTGTCGTACCATTTGTAACTTACACGCCAGAGTTTTCATGGAAGATTGTACTCTTAATGGTGCCAGTAGCACTTGTAACAATTTCAGAACATATCGGACATCAAATCGTACTTGGAAATGTTATTAATCGAGACTTAATTGAAAAACCAGGTTTACATCGCTCGATTTTTGGAGATGGTGTAGCGACATTAATCGCATCATTAATTGGTGGACCGCCGAATACAACATACGGTGAAAACATCGGTGTACTGGCAATTACAAGAGCATACAGTGTATACTTATTCATCGGATCAGCAGTCTTCGCAATCATGTTCGGATTTATTGGTAAGATTTCAGCACTGATTCATTCCATTCCAACGCCGGTTATGGGCGGTGTATCAATCTTGCTCTTCGGTGTAATCGCATCAAGTGGTTTACGCATGATGGTAGATGATAAAACAGACTTAAGTGATAAACGAAACTTAATGATTGCATCTGTTATCCTTGTGATTGGTATTGGTGGTGCGGTACTTCGTGTCGGAGAATCATTCCAAGTAGAGGGAATGGCGCTTGCAGCAATCGTTGGTGTACTGTTAAATCTACTGTTACCTGAAATGAAAGAGAAACAACAATCTAAGCAGATTGCTTCATAAAAACAACCTTTTAATTCAGTCCTGTGAGACAGAAAAGGGTGGCTTCTTTCTTGCACCCTAGTCTCACACGACTAGGGTATTTTTATGCGGTTATTGTTATAAAAATACAAAGGTGTTATCATAAAAATCAGAAAGATGAGGGATGACAATGAGCCATTTGTTAACGATGAGTGAATTATCGAAAGAAGAGATTTCAGAAATCCTAAAAGACGCAGAAGATTTTGCGAATGGAAGAGAGAGAAAAACAACAGAGCAAACATTTGTAGCGAACCTGTTTTTTGAAAACAGTACAAGAACAAGGTTTAGCTTCGAAGTTGCTGAGAAGAGATTAGGACTTGATGTGTTAAACTTCTCAGCAGATTCATCTAGCGTACAAAAAGGAGAAACGTTATACGATACGATAAGAACACTAGAATCAATCGGAACAAAAGCAGTAGTCATCCGCCACGGGCAAGATCGCTACTTTGATGAGCTGAAAGGTAAGATAAACATCCAAATTTTAAATGCTGGAGATGGATGTGGAAATCACCCAACGCAATGTCTATTAGATCTTCTAACAATTAAACAAGAGTTTGGAAGATTTGAAGGATTAAAGATTGCAATTGTTGGAGATATTCGTCACAGCCGAGTAGCACGTTCTAACGCTGAGGCACTAACGAAATTAGGAGCAACGATTTATTTTGCTAGTCCAGAAGAGTGGAAAGATGAAACAAACACATTTGGAACATACAAAAGTTTAGATGAACTTGTTCCAGAAGTTGATGTGATGATGTTACTTCGTGTGCAACATGAGCGTCATGACCATTATGAAACAGAGGTTATGAAAGAGTATCATGAGCAGCATGGATTAACAATTGAGCGAGAAAAGAGTATGAAACAAGGAAGTATTATTATGCATCCAGCTCCGGTAAACCGCGATGTCGAAATTGCAAGTGAGCTCGTTGAGTGTGAGCGTTCACGCATATTCAAACAGATGGAAAATGGAGTTTACGTAAGAATGGCTGTACTAAAACGCGCATTACCAAATGTATTAGGAGGAATGAAACATGAATTATTTGTTTAAAAATGGACGCTATCTGAATAACGAAGGAAAAATCGTAGTAACAGATCTTCTTGTACAAGACGGTAAAATTGCGAAAGTAGCAGAAAATATTACGGCAGATCATGCTGAAGTAATCGATGTAAACGGAAAATTAATCGCGCCTGGATTAGTAGATGTACACGTTCATCTTCGTGAGCCAGGTGGTGAACATAAAGAAACAATTGAAACAGGTACACTTGCAGCAGCAAAAGGCGGATTTACAACAATTTGCGCAATGCCAAATACGCGACCAGTGCCAGATAGTAAAGAACATATGGAAGACTTGCAAAAACGAATTAAAGAAAAAGCACATGTAAATGTCTTACCATATGGAGCGATTACAGTACGCCAAGCAGGTTCTGAAATGACAGACTTTGAAACATTAAAAGAACTTGGAGCGTTCGCGTTTACTGATGATGGAGTAGGCGTACAAGATGCGAGCATGATGCTAGCTGCTATGAAGCGTGCAGCGAAATTAAATATGGCAGTCGTTGCACACTGTGAAGAAAATACGCTAATTAATAAAGGATGTGTACATGAAGGGAAGTTTTCTGAGAAACACGGATTAAACGGTATCCCATCAGTATGTGAATCCGTACATATTGCCCGGGACATATTACTTGCGGAAGCAGCAGATTGTCACTATCACGTATGTCACGTAAGTACAAAAGGATCTGTACGTGTGATTCGTGATGCAAAACGTGCTGGAATTAAAGTGACAGCAGAAGTAACGCCGCATCACTTACTATTATGTGAAGATGATATCCCATCAGCTGATCCTAATTTTAAAATGAATCCACCGCTTCGAGGAAAAGAAGATCATGAAGCGTTAATCGAAGGATTATTAGATGGAACGATCGATATGATCGCAACTGACCACGCACCGCATACTGCGGAAGAGAAAGCGCAAGGGATTGAAAGAGCACCGTTCGGAATTACTGGTTTTGAAACGGCATTCCCACTTTTATATACGAACCTTGTGAAAAAAGGAATCATTACATTAGAACAATTAATTCAATTCTTAACAGAAAAACCAGCTGATACATTCGGTTTAGAAGCAGGGCGCCTGACAGAAGGTAGAGCAGCTGATATTACAATTATCGATTTAGACAATGAAGAAGAGATTGATCCAACAACATTCTTATCAAAAGGAAAAAATACGCCATTTGCAGGCTGGAAATGTCAAGGCTGGCCGGTTATGACAATCGTTGGTGGTAAGATCGCATGGCAAAAGGAGAGTGCATTAGTATGAAAAGACAACTTATCTTAGAAGATGGAACAGTATTAATTGGAAAAGGTTTCGGAGGAGAAATCGAAAAGTCAGGTGAAGTTGTATTTACAACTGGAATGACTGGATATCAAGAAACACTATCTGATCCATCATACTGCGGTCAAATTGTAACATTTACGTACCCATTAATCGGAAACTACGGCATTAACCGTGATGATTTCGAATCAATTCATCCATCTGTAAATGGTTTAATAGTAAACGAAATTTGTGATTACCCATCTAACTTCCGTAATGAAATTTCGTTAGATGATTATTTAAAAGAAAGAAACATTCCAGGATTAGCAGGAATTGATACAAGAAAATTAACACGAAAAATTCGTCAATATGGAACATTACGCGGACGTCTTTGCAACATGGATGCGGATGTAGAGTACATCGTTAATCAATTAAAAGCGACAGTCTTTACAGATCATGTGAAACGTGTATCAACAAAAGACCCATATCCAAGTCCAGGTCGTGGCCATCGTGTTGTACTTGTAGACTTCGGTATGAAGCATGGTATTTTACGAGAACTAAATAAACGTGACTGTGATGTAATTGTTGTACCTTACAATACAACGGCTGAAGAGATTTTACGCCTTAGCCCAGATGGAATTATGTTAAGTAATGGACCTGGGGATCCAAAAGATGTACCAGAAGCAATTGAAATGTTACAAGGTATCATTGGGAAAGTACCGTTATTCGGAATTTGCCTTGGACATCAATTGTTCGCTCTAGCATCTGGTGCAAATACAAGCAAGTTAAAATTCGGTCACCGTGGATTAAACCATCCAGTAAAGCATCTTGCAACTGGAAAAGTAGCCATTACTTCTCAAAACCATGGTTACGCAGTAGAAGAAGAATCAGTTAAAAGTACAGATCTTGAAATTACACATGTAGCTTTAAATGATGGAACAGTAGAAGGTCTTCGTCATACGAAGTTCCCAGCATTTACAGTACAATACCATCCAGAAGCTTCAGCAGGACCAGAAGATGCAAATGATTTATTCGAAGATTTCTTAACAATGATTGCAAACTTCAAGAAAGAAGGGGAAGAGTTATGCCAAAACGCCTAGACATTAACACAATTTTAGTAATCGGATCAGGACCAATTGTAATTGGGCAAGCAGCGGAGTTTGACTACTCTGGTACACAAGCTTGTCAATCTCTTAAAGAAGAAGGTTACAAAGTAATCCTTGTTAACTCTAACCCAGCAACAATTATGACAGATACTGCAACAGCAGATAAAGTATACATTGAGCCATTAACTTTAGAATTTGTAAGCCGCATTATTCGTAAAGAACGTCCAGATGCAATCTTACCAACATTAGGTGGCCAAACAGGCTTAAATATGGCGGTTGAACTTGCAAAATCAGGCGTACTTGACGAATGCGGAGTTGAAATTTTAGGAACAAAATTATCAGCAATCGAGCAAGCGGAAGATCGTGATTTATTCCGTACATTAATGCAAGATTTAAATGAACCAACACCACCAAGTGAAATTATTCATACGCTTGATGAAGCATATGAATTCGTAAAAGAAATCGGTTATCCAGTAATCGTTCGTCCAGCGTTCACATTAGGAGGAACTGGCGGCGGTATTTGTCATAACGAAGAAGAATTAATTGAAACCGTAACAAGCGGTTTAAAACATAGCCCAGTAACACAATGTTTATTAGAAAAGAGTATTGCTGGTTGTAAGGAAATCGAATATGAAGTAATGCGTGATTCAAATGATAATGCCATCGTAGTATGTAATATGGAAAATATCGATCCAGTTGGTGTTCATACAGGGGATTCTATCGTTGTTGCACCAAGCCAAACGTTAAGTGATCGTGAATATCAAATGTTACGTAACACTTCATTAAGAATTATTCGTGCACTAGGAATTGAAGGTGGATGTAACGTTCAGCTTGCGCTTGATCCATATAGCTTCCAGTACTATGTAATCGAAGTAAACCCACGTGTAAGTCGTTCATCTGCACTAGCATCTAAAGCAACTGGATATCCAATTGCGAAGTTAGCAGCGAAAATTGCAGTCGGCTTAACATTAGATGAAATTGTAAACCCAGTAACACAAAAAACATATGCATGCTTCGAGCCGGCATTAGATTATGTTGTTTCAAAAATTCCGCGCTGGCCATTTGATAAGTTTGAATCAGCAAACAGAACGCTTGGTACGCAGATGAAAGCAACAGGTGAAGTTATGTCAATCGGACGTAACTTAGAGGAATCATTATTAAAAGCGGTTCGTTCTCTGGAGCTTGGCATTTATCACTTAGAGTTAGACCACTTAAAAGAGCTTGATAAAGAAACAATGAAAAAACGCATTATTAAAGCTGATGATGAGCGACTGTTTGTTGTAGCAGAAGCGATCCGTCAAGGTGTAACAAAAGAAGAAATCAACGCATGGTGTGAAATGGACTTCTTCTTCTTACAAAAAGTTGAAAACATCGTAAACATGGAACGCGAAGTAAAAGCGAATGTAGGAAATATGGAAGTATTACAATCTGCGAAAAAAATGGGCTTCAGTGATCACTACATTGCAGCTGCTTGGAATAAAACAGAGCGTGAAATTTACGATATGCGTAAAGAAAATAATATGACACCAGTATTTAAAATGGTAGATACTTGTGCGGCAGAGTTCGAATCTGCCACACCATACTACTACAGCACATACGGTGACGAGAACGAATCAATTGTGACAGATCGCAAGAGTGTAGTCGTACTAGGATCTGGTCCAATCCGTATTGGTCAAGGTGTTGAGTTTGACTATGCAACAGTTCACTCTGTGTGGGCAATTAAAGAAGCTGGATACGAAGCAATTATTGTAAATAACAACCCAGAAACAGTTTCAACAGACTTCAGTATTTCTGACAAATTATACTTTGAACCATTAACAATCGAAGATGTAATGCACATCATTGATTTAGAAAAGCCAGAAGGTGTTATCGTTCAATTCGGTGGACAAACGGCAATTAATTTAGCTGCTAAATTAGAAGAACACGGTGTGAAAATTTTAGGAACATCCCTTGAAGATTTAGACCGTGCAGAAGATCGTGATAAATTTGAAGCAGCATTAACGAAGCTTGGTATCCCGCAGCCAGTTGGTAAAACAGCAACAACAGTAGAACAAGCGGTAGCAATTGCTGAAGAAATTGGGTATCCAGTACTAGTAAGACCATCTTACGTACTTGGTGGACGTGCAATGGAAATTGTATATCGTCAAGAAGAACTACTGCACTATATGAAAAACGCAGTAAAAGTTCATGCAGATCATCCAGTATTAATTGACCGTTACATGGTTGGTAAAGAAATTGAAGTAGATGCGATTTCAGACGGTGAAAATGTATTCATTCCAGGTATTATGGAACATATTGAACGCGCTGGAGTTCACTCTGGTGACTCAATTGGAGTATACCCACCGCAAAGCTTATCTGCAAAACTGAAAGAACAAATTATCGAAAATACAATTGCACTTGGAAGAGGATTAAACATTGTTGGATTACTGAATATCCAGTTTGTAGTATTCAAAGACGAAGTGTATGTAATTGAAGTAAACCCACGTGCGAGCCGTACAGTACCATTCTTAAGTAAAATTACAGGTGTACCGATGGCGAATATCGCAACAAAAGTTATTTTAGGTCAAAATCTTGTAGAACAAGGATATGAAACTGGATATCGCCCAGAAGAGAATGAAGTGTATGTAAAAGCTCCAGTATTCTCATTTGCGAAACTACGTTCAGTTGATACAACATTAGGGCCTGAAATGAAATCAACAGGGGAAGTAATGGGTAAAGACTTAACGCTTGAAAAAGCACTGTATAAAGGACTTGTTGCTTCAGGAATTAACATTCCAACGCACGGATCAGTAATCATTACTGTGGCGGATAAAGATAAAGAAGAAGCGATGGAAATTGCAAAACGCTTCCATGAAATCGGCTATAACTTATTAGCAACAGCAGGAACAGCACAATCGTTAACAGAGCAAAACATTCCGGTGCAAGTTGTAAACAAAATTGATTCTGAAGACTACAACTTACTTGATATTATTCGTCAAGGAAAAGCACAGTTTGTAATCAATACATTAACAAAAGGAAAACAACCAGCGCGTGATGGTTTCCGCATTCGCCGTGAGTCTGTAGAGAATGGTGTAGCTTGCTTAACATCACTTGATACAACAAGAGCAATCTTGCGCGTACTAGAATCTATGACATTCTCAGCTCACGCAATGAAAGAAATCGCGCCAAAGCAAGGTCACGAGGTGGTACATGCATGATGCAAAAGCAAAATATGATCGTCGTTAACCAAACAGAAATCGCAAAAAACATTTACGAATTAGTGCTTCAAGGGGATCTTGTACAGCAAATGAACGAACCAGGGCAGTTTGTACACATTAAGGTAGCAGAGGGCATCACGCCCCTTCTGCGCCGCCCAATTAGTATTTGTAATGTAGATCAAGACAAGAACGAGTTTACAATGCTGTATCGAGCGGAAGGACAAGGAACAAAAACATTAGCAAAGAAAAAGCAAGGTGAACTTGTAGACGTATTAGGACCATTAGGTCACGGATTTCCGGTAGAAGAAGCGGAAGCTGGACAAACTGCTCTATTAGTAGGTGGGGGAATTGGTGTGCCACCACTTTATGAGTTATCACAACGCCTTGTTGCAAAAGGAGTACGTGTCATTCACATCCTAGGTTTCCAAACAAAAGATGTTGTCTTCTACGAAGAGAAATTTGCAGAGCTTGGTGATACGTATGTTGCAACAGTCGATGGTACACATGGTACAAAAGGATTTGTAACAGATGTGATTGATAGCTATGGAATTGACTTTGACATTTTATACTCATGTGGACCTTTAGCAATGCTTCGCGCATTGGAAGGCCGCTATAAAGAGAAAAAAGCCTACATTTCACTAGAAGAACGTATGGGCTGTGGTATTGGAGCATGTTTCGCATGTGTATGCCACTTGCAAGAAGATCCAAGTGGACATTCTTACAAGAAGGTGTGCAGCGACGGGCCAGTATTTCCAATCGGGGAGGTTGTACTATGAACAGATTGCAAGTTGAATTACCAGGATTATCATTAAAGAATCCGATTATCCCAGCATCTGGTTGCTTCGGGTTTGGTCGTGAGTATGCGCAGTTTTATGATTTAAGTGTACTTGGATCAATCATGATTAAAGCAACAACGGAACAACCTCGTTATGGAAATCCAACGCCTCGTGTTGCTGAAACGCCAGCCGGAATGCTAAATGCAATCGGGCTTCAAAACCCAGGGTTAGAAAAGGTAATGACTTCTGAATTACCATGGTTAGAGCAATTTGATCTTCCAATTATTGCGAACGTTGCGGGCTCACAGGCTGAGGATTATGTAGCGGTAGCAAAGGAAATTTCGAAAGCACCAAATGTTCATGCGCTAGAGTTAAATATCTCTTGTCCCAATGTAAAAACGGGTGGTATTGCTTTTGGTACTGTCCCAGAAATTGCTGCTGATTTAACGAAGCGAGTAAAAGAGGTTTCTGAAGTACCGGTATATGTGAAATTGTCACCGAATGTGGCAAACATTGTGGAGATTGCAAAGGCAATCGAAAATGCAGGTGCGGACGGATTAACGATGATTAATACATTGCTTGGTATGCGTCTAGATTTAAAAACAGCAAAACCAATTTTAGCAAACCGTACAGGTGGACTATCAGGCCCAGCCATTAAGCCAGTAGCGATTCGTATGGTACATGAAGTAAGTCAAGCAGTTAATATTCCAATTATCGGAATGGGCGGTATTGAATCAGCGGAAGATGTTATTGAATTCTTCTACGCTGGTGCAAGTGCAGTTGCAGTTGGTACAGCAAACTTTGTGGATCCGTTTGTATGTCCAACAATTATTGAAGAATTACCAGCATTATTAGATGAATTAGGATTTGACCACATTTCGGAATGTCAAGGAAGGAGCTGGAAATAATCATGTCACAGCCTTTAATCGTTGCACTGGATTTTCCAGGTAAAGCAGAGGTAGAACAGTTTTTGCATCACTTTGAAGGGGAGCAGTTATTTGTCAAAGTTGGTATGGAACTATTTTACAAAGAGGGACCTGCTATTATTACGTACCTAAAAGAAAAAGGGCATCAAATTTTTCTAGATTTGAAGCTTCATGATATTCCGAATACGGTAAAGAGCGCAATGCGTAGCCTAGCTAGTCTAGATGTTGATATGGTAAATGTTCATGCTGCTGGGGGAAGCAGTATGATGAAAGCTGCGCTTGAGGGATTAGAGGAAGGTAAGCAAGAAGGAAAAGAGAGACCGATTTGTATTGCAGTTACACAACTAACAAGCACATCGGAAGCTATGATGAAAAAAGAAATCGGCATTGAGAAAACGTTAGAAGAAGCGGTTGCTCACTATGCAAAATTAACGAAAGAAAGTGGACTTGATGGTGTTGTATGTTCAACGCTAGAAGTACCAAAATTACGTGAAGTATGCGGATCGGAATTTGTAACTGTAACACCGGGGATTCGTCTTGCAAGTGATGATGTGAATGATCAAGTGCGCGTAGCAACACCAAAACGTGCACGTGAACTTGGTTCAAGTTATATTGTAGTGGGGCGTAGTATTACAAAGGCGGAAAATCCGCTTGAAGCGTATAAAACAGTAAAACAACAGTGGGAAGGTGTAACAATATGAAAAAAGAAATCGCATCTCATCTATTAGAAATTGGAGCAGTATTTTTACAACCAAATGATCCATTTACATGGTCTTCTGGTATGAAATCACCAATTTATTGTGATAATCGTTTAACGTTATCATATCCAAAAGTACGTCAAGCGATTGCGGCAGGATTAGAGAAGTTAATCGAGGAACACTTCCCAACTGTAGAAGTTATTGCAGGAACAGCGACTGCTGGTATTGCGCATGCTGCGTGGGTAAGCGATCGTATGGACTTACCAATGTGTTACGTACGTAGTAAAGCAAAAGGTCATGGTAAAGGGAATCAAATTGAAGGAAAAGCAGAAAAAGGTCAAAAAGTAGTGGTAGTAGAAGACCTAATTTCAACTGGCGGTAGTGCAATTACATGTGTAGAAGCGCTTCGCGAAGCAGGCTGTGAAGTATTAGGAATTGTATCAATCTTCACATATGAGCTTGAAGCAGGAAAAGAAAAACTAGCAGCAGCAAACGTAGCATCATATTCTTTAAGTGACTACAGTGCATTAACTGAAGTAGCAGCAGAAAAAGGTATGATCGGACAAGCTGAAACGAAGAAATTACAAGAATGGCGTAAAAATCCAGCTGATGAGGCTTGGATTACAGCGTAACATTGAAAAACACGACCGCGGGGGAAACGCGGTCGTGTTTTTTGTTTATAAAGTAGAAAAATTTGATTTTAATCGATTTGTAAAAGAGTGTATTGCATTTAGAAAATTTTCAGGTTCTTCAATGAAAAGAGAATGGTTACTCGTTTCTTTCGATAGCTTCATACCCTTTTACAAATAATAAAGTCATATAAGAAACAATAAATGAGAAAATGCTGTACATGCCAACCCAAAAGAAAAATGATGGTGTAAACAATGTAACTCCTAATATAAGAAAAATAGCAAACGTTACAATGGGCATTACGTAAGATGTTCTTGTTCTAAGCGTCCCAATTACTGAAACAATAAAGATAAGTAATGGGCAAATAAATAAGAGGAAAATCAATTCACTCATAGTTATGTCCCCTTTTCTTAAGAAATCATGTGTTTCTCGTGAACATTTTGAAATACTTGTTCTCCTAATATAATTATTACAAAATGAATAAGTGTGAGTGGATAAATAATCATAGTTAAGAGAATTAGAGTAAGAGAAATTTAATCCCACTTTATTTCAAAGTTACAAATAATAAAAAGTGCCACCTTACAAGGTAGCACTTTTTATTATTTTGCTGCATGAGCCTTTTGCATCTTTTTAATTAATCGAATTTGTCCGCGATGATTGATTTCGTCTTCAAAGACGTGAAACCATTTGAAAAAGTTGTTTGCTGGTTTGTCATACCAAAACGGTGTCGTTTTATATAGCCATTCGTCAGGTAGTGATTGAAACGTTGCAATCGTTTTAGTACGAACTTCTTGTAACGTATTTATGTAGTAGTCTATAGGATGATTTTTAATCGTTTGACGTCCAAGATCACCTAATTCAACCCCTGGTAACCAGCGTTCTAATTCAGCTTCTGTTGGTTCACGATCTTCAAAAGTATGAATCTGATAGTAAAATTCAATTGCAGCCATATGATATAAAAGCATACCAATGGAATTTGCCTCATCATCGTACAAATAATCGAGCTCTTCAATTGTTAAGTCTTGTACCGCTTGCATTGTTGTATAGCGAGCATAATTCATCATAGAAACAAGTTTTGAGAATTCCATGTTTAATCCGTCCATCTTATCAATTACAAAATTCAATAGAAATGCCTCCTAGTAAATAATCTCTTCAGAGAAAGATTTCGCTACATAGAAAGAAATTCCTGTTAAATAAAGAAGAAAAAACTCCTTGTGTTAAAAGAAAAAATCGTTATATAGGGGACGGATTAACTAATAACAATAAGGTCTCTATTAGCCTGTGTAACTATTTCATGACCATCTTTTGTAATGACAATATCATCTTCAATTCTACAACCGCCCCAGCTAGGGATATAAATACCTGGCTCGACAGTAACAACCATGCCTTCTTGCAAAATAGCTTTACTTTCTTGTGATAATCGAAGAGGTTCATGAAGTTCTAATCCAAGACCATGGCCGGTAGAATGACCGAAGTATTCACCGTAGCCGTGATCTGTAATATGATTTCTTGTAACATCATCAATCGTTTTTGCGGAGATACCTGGTCTAATTGCTTCGGTTCCTCGTTTTAATGCTTCTAATACAATACTATATATCTTTTCAAATTCTTTGGAGTAACTTCCAATCGCGACAGTACGTGTTAAATCAGAGCAATATCCATTGTAGAGTGCACCGAAGTCTAACGTAACCATATCTCCATTTTCAATAATTTTATTTGTAGCAACTCCATGCGGGAGAGAAGACCGGACTCCGGAAGCTACAATAATGTTAAATGAGGAGGAAGAAGCACCTTGTTTTCGCATGAAAAATTCTAATTCATCTCGAACGTCAAATTCAGATACACCGGGTTTTAGAAAACTCGTAATATGCTGAAATGCCTGATCCGCAATGTTAGCTGCGATTTTAATTGTTTCAATTTCAGATTTCTCTTTAATGGTACGAATGGTTTCGATTAATTCGCATACTTGTACAATGTCGCTGCTCACATATTTTTTTAATGCCATGTATTGCTTTAAAGTTATGTCGTTTTCTTCGATTCCTAATTTTTGGATGTTTAATTTAGTTACTTGATTTGCAATCTCCTGTTCTATGTTTCCTTTATGCATAATGATTTCCGCTTGTTGTACCTGTGCTTTTGCTTGATCTACATAGCGAAAATCTGTAATAAATACAGCTTCAGTTGCGGATAGTAACACGACTCCAGCGCTACCTGTAAATCCAGTTGCATACTGGCGGTTTTCCTTTTTGGTAATAAGTAATCCGTCTATTCCGTATTGATGTAGCTGTTCTTGAATTTTTTTAATTCGTAAAATCATTTTGACTCCTCCTTTTCACGTGCTTATATAAAGCAAGAATTGTGCCAAAATTTTTAGGTGAAAGGCTGTGTTTTAAAAGAATATGTGGGACATAATCTGTTGGATAGGGAAAGTGATGTTTTAATTTGTAAGTTGTCAAAAAATATAGACAAATAAGAAGTTTATATGTCTATATTTTTTAACATAGGAATCTATGGTGTCTATTTTTTTTTATTGCTGAGAGAAGTGTATACGTAAAAAGAGGTAATCACGATATCCAATGAATTGTGATTACCTCTTTATTACGTTTTAAGCTTTTAATTTCATCACTGTATCAGCATCTGGCGTTACATACAATGTTTGTTGATTATCATATGTAACAAATCCAAGTTTGGCACCGCTCGGTTTTTTGACATGACGGATCTTTGTAAAATCGACCGGAACAGAACTAGACTCCTTTGCTTTACTGTAATAAGCAGCAAGTTTGGCAGCCTCTAATAAAGTTTCCTCAGCAGGTTCCACAGAGCGGATAACAACGTGAGATCCAGGTATGTCTTTCGTATGTAACCAAATTTCATCACGGCGTGCAAATTTGGTTGTTAAATAGTCGTTTTGCTTATTATTTTTGCCAACTAAAATTTCTGTTCCATCGCTAGCGATATATTTATCTAATACTGGCTTTGTCGGTTTTTTCTTTGCATTTTTCGCTTTACGGTTGCGTATATAACCTTCTTCAGCTAATTCTTCGCGAATTTCTTCAATATCTTTTGCAGAAGCAGCTTCCATTTGTTGAAGGAGGCTATCAAAGTAAAGGATTTCTTCATTCGTTTTTTCAATTTGTTCTTCCACAATTGCGACAGAATTTTTGGCTTTTTGGTACTTTTGAAAATAACGTTGTGCATTTTCTGACGGTGTTTTTAGTGGATCTAACGTGATTTTTACAGTTCCACCATTTTCATCATAGTAGTTAACAACTTCAATTTCGTTGTCACCTTTTTTTAATGCATACATGTTAGCTGTAAGGAGCTCACCGAATAATTGATATTTACCCGCTTTTCCAGCGTCCTGTAATGTTTTTTCTAGTTTAATTAATTTTTTTTCGTTCTTTGTTTTTTCATTGTGCATAAATCGTTCTAAATCGTGAGCTTGTTGTTTGACACGATCACGTTCTGCTTTTCCAAAGAAGAAACGATCCAATAATTCGCTAACGGATGGAAATGCTTTCTCATCACCTTTTAAGTGAGTGAGAGGGAAGAGATAAAAGAATTCTTTCCCATTCGCTGTTATCATCGTTGGTGTATATTGATGCACCTGCAGTGGTTTTTGTAATGAGAAAAATGCTGCTGATAATGCATTTTCATTTACTAAACCCGCTTTTTTTACAACTTCTTTTGCAAATAGTGGAGAAATCCCCATAAACGCTCCTACAAGTTGCTTATCCATATTTCCTGATAAAAAGTCTAGCGGTCTAATAAACCCAGCTTCTGTTTCAATCTGCAGTGGGTTGATTTTATGCTGCGCTGGTGGTGCAACATATTCTGCACCAGCATATACAGTACGATGGCGATTTACTGCCAAAGAAACATGTTTCAAGCTATCTAAAATAACATTTGTTTTTGCATCTACTAAAATGATGTTGCTGTGGCGCCCCATTATTTCAATTACTAATGTTTTTAATGATTCATCTCCAATTTCATTACGACTCCGGATCGTAATTTGAATAATACGCTCTAAATCGATTTGTTCAATATTTTCAATAAATCCACCTTCTAAATGTTTGCGAAGTAGCATACAAAACATTGGGGGGAGGGCGGGTGAATCATAACTTTGGTTGGTAAGATGCACACGTGCATATGTAGGATGTGCTGAAAGAATCAGTTTTTGATTTTTTCCGTTTGCTCGAATATGTAATAAAATTTCATATTTTGAGGGTTGATATATTTTTGAAATTCTTCCTGTTTGAAGAGAATTTGCAATTTCATGTGTAATCGCTCTTGTAAATAATCCATCGAATGCCATTATGAACACTCCTTTCTAACTAAAAGTTAATTATAGCATTTTTTTGGACGAGGCTGAATAAGCTTTCATTAGAGTATGTCTGCAATCAGGAGGTCGATAGCGAGATGAATTGGTATGAGATGCGTGCGCATGAAGTGGAGGAAAGAACGAATACGAATGTGAAAATAGGACTTTCAGAGCAAGAGGCAGAAGGACGATTAAAGAAGCTTGGTCCAAATGAGTTACAGGAAGCAAAAAGGCCTTCTGCACTCCTTGTATTTTTGGCGCAGTTTAAAGATTTTATGGTACTTGTTTTGTTTGGTGCGACAATCATTTCAGCTTTTTTAGGAGAGTATATTGATTCGATTGCAATTGTCGCAATTGTTATTATCAATGGTGTTCTTGGCTTTTTTCAAGAAAGAAAAGCAGAAAAATCATTGGAAGCTTTGAAAGAATTAGCTGCCCCGCAAGTAACGGTTTTACGAAATGGAAAATGGATGAAAATACCATCTAAAGCACTTGTCCTTGGGGATATCATTAAATTTTCTAGCGGCGACCGTATTGGTGCTGATATTCGTCTTGTTGAAGCATCGAGTTTATATATCGAGGAATCGGCTTTAACGGGAGAATCTGTACCTGTTCAAAAGAAAGTGGAAGCATTAGGCGGTCAAAATGTTGCGATTGGTGATCAAAAAAATATGGCATTTATGGGGACGATGATAACACGGGGTTCCGGGGCCGGAGTAGTAGTAGCTACAGGGATGAATACGGCTATGGGACAGATTGCAAATCTGTTGCAAAATGCAGAGCAGATGGAAACACCGCTGCAAAGAAGGCTGGAACAACTTGGAAAAATCTTAATCGTTGTCGCTCTTATTTTAACAGCACTTGTTGTATTAGCTGGTGTATATCAAGGTAATGAAGTGTACCATATGTTTTTAGCTGGTGTTTCGCTTGCGGTTGCGGCAATTCCAGAAGGGTTGCCAGCTATTGTTACAGTTGCTTTATCACTTGGTGTACAGCGTATGATTAAGAAGAGAGCGATTGTACGGAAATTGCCAGCTGTAGAAACGCTAGGGTGCGCTTCGGTTATCTGTTCAGATAAAACAGGAACGATGACGCAAAATAAAATGATGGTGACACATATGTGGTCAGGCGGTGAATTATGGAAGGTAACAGGTCAAGGGTATGAGCCAACTGGATCTTTTATGAAGGAGGAAAAGAATATTGATCCAGCAGCTACTAAATCGCTTTATCAATTATTAACATTTGGATGTCTATGTAATCATGCTAATATTATTAAAAAGAAAAAAACGTATGTGTTAGATGGAGATCCTACAGAAGGTGCACTCGTTGCAGCAGCAATGAAAGCGGGAATATCACGTGAAGCACTAAAGGGGAAATTTGAAATTATTCATGAATTTCCTTTTGATTCCACGCGTAAAATGATGAGTGTTATTGTTCGTGATCGCGATGGTAAAAAATTTGTTGTTACAAAAGGTGCACCAGATGTTTTGTTACAAATGAGCCAAACCATTTTATGGGGAAATAAACAGCAGCCTTTAAGTGAACTGTACCGAAAAGAAGTGCAGGCAGCTATCCATAGCCTTGGCAGTCAGGCACTCAGAACAATTGCAGTTGCGTTTAAGCCGTTAAAAGTAACAGATTCAATTGAACATGAACGAGAAGTAGAAAGAGATTTTATGCTTGTTGGAATCCAAGGAATGATAGATCCACCAAGACCAGAAGTGAAACAGGCTGTACAAGAGTGTAAAGAAGCAGGTATTAAAACGGTAATGATTACGGGAGATCATAAAGTAACGGCAATGGCTATCGCAGAGCAGTTAGGAATTTTGCCGCCGAATGGGCGCGTTGTAGAAGGTGTGGAATTAGCAAATATGTCTGTAGATGAACTAGAGGATATTGTAGAAGACACCTATGTATTTGCACGTGTATCCCCTGAACATAAATTAAAAATTGTAAAATCTCTTCAAAATAAAGATCATATTGTAGCGATGACAGGTGATGGAGTGAATGATGCTCCTGCTATTAAAACAGCCGATATTGGGATAGCGATGGGGATTACAGGGACGGATGTAGCCAAAGAAGCTTCCTCTCTTGTATTGTTAGATGATAACTTTGCTACGATTAAATCTGCAATTAAAGAGGGCCGAAATATATATGAAAATATTCGGAAATTCATTCGGTATTTATTAGCATCCAACGTCGGAGAGATTTTAGTTATGTTATTTGCAATGATGCTGGCACTACCACTTCCGATGGTTCCAATTCAAATTTTATGGGTAAATTTAGTAACGGATGGATTACCAGCAATGGCATTAGGATTAGATGCAGCTGAGGGAGATGTAATGAAAAGAAAGCCACGACATCCGAAAGAAGGGGTATTTGCTAGAGGACTTGCTTGGAAGATTGTAAGTCGAGGCTTTTTGATTGGTACAGTAACCTTACTTGCATTTATTATTGCGTATAATCAACATCCGAATGAATTGAAATATGCACAAACAGTAGCGTTTGCAACACTGGTGTTAGCACAGCTTATCCATGTATTCGACTGTCGTAGTGAACATTCTGTATTCCATCGCAATCCATTTGGTAACATGTATTTAGTTGGAGCGGTGATCATTTCCATATTGTTGATGCTTGTGGTGATTTATTATCCACCATTACAACCGATATTTAGTACACTACCGATTCAGGCGAGAGATTGGTTATTAATTGTAGGTTTATCCTCCATTCCAACATTCTTGTTAGTTGGTTCCTTACTGACAGGGAAAAAGGAGAAAAAGAAAAAGCCTTTGTTGTATAAGAAAGGGATAAACTTGAAATAGTCAATGATATGAAAATGTGATATAATTTACAAAAGGTAGTAGAGTTGCATCTCTATTACCTTTTTCATTGAGTTATTTCATGGCGTGGATGTGATAAAGATGATTTCTAGTATGACAGGATTTGGAAGATCGAAGGTAGAAAACGATGCTTTTCAAATTACAGTAGAAATGAAGTCAGTGAACCATCGTTTTTTAGAGATGAACATTCGACTTCCGAAACAAATGATGGTTTTTGAAGACAAAATTCGTAAGATCATCGCAGAACAAGTTCGCCGCGGACGTATTGAAGTGTCCGTTAGCATTACAGGGGAAGGACTTGTCGAAAGAAAATTAAGTGTAAATTGGTCGCTTCTCAAGCAGTATAAATCCATTATGGAAGACGTAAAAACAAAGTTTCAATTACAAGATTCCATTACACTTCAACAACTAATGGGAATGCCAGAAGTAACGGCAATTGAGGAAATGGAAAATGTAAATGAACAATTTGAACAAAGTTTATATGAGGCTGTTCGCCAGGCTGCTTGTATGTTAAAAACGATGAGAGATGGCGAAGGAGAACGATTACATAAAGATATAGCATATCGTTTACAAGAAATTCACAATTGTGTAAATGCGATTATCCCGCATGCTCCAATTGTAATTCAAAAATATCGTGAACGATTGGAAAATCGCTTGAAGGAATTACATAATCAGGATTTAGATGAACAACGATTGTTGACAGAAGTAGCAATGTTTGCAGAGCGTTGTGATATTCATGAAGAATTAGTTCGTTTGCAAAGTCATTTAGATCAATTTCATGAAGCACTTGAGATTACAGAGCCTGTTGGGAGAAAAATGGACTTCATCGTACAGGAGATGCATCGTGAAATTAATACGATTGGTTCTAAGGCAAACGACTTAACAATTTCAAAATATGTTGTAGAAATGAAAAATAACCTTGAAAAAATTCGTGAACAGGTACAAAATATTGAGTAGCTGTCAAAAAATATATAGAGTTATACGTGATGGAGAAATCGGATAGACTTACTAGGAGGCGCAAACTATGGCCATGCGGTTTTTAAACATTGGATACGGGAATATTGTATCTGCTCATCGAATTATTGCTATTGTAAGTCCGGAGTCAGCTCCTATCAAACGAACGGTACAGGAAGCGCGTGAACATAATGCGTTACTTGATGCTACGTATGGGAGAAAAACAAGGGCGGTTATTGTTATGGATGATGGGCATGTTGTATTAAGTCCAATTCAGCCAGAGACGATTGCACATCGTTTGAATAATAAAGAAGATTTAAGTGAGGAAGGGTAGGTTTTACATATTTATGAGAAGTAGAAGAGGGTTGCTCATCGTTCTTTCAGGACCTTCTGGCGTTGGAAAAGGGACAGTTCGAAAAGAGTTGTTCAGCCATGAAGATACAAAATTTCAATACTCTATTTCAGTGACAACACGTAAGCCGCGTGAAGGCGAAGTGGACGGTGTGGATTATTTCTTTAAAGAGAGAGAAGAGTTTGAAGAAATGATTCGTAACGAAAAGCTACTTGAGTGGGCGGAGTTCGTTGGAAACTACTATGGAACACCAATTGACTATGTTGAAAAGACATTGCAAGAAGGAAAAGATGTGTTCTTAGAAATTGAAGTGCAAGGAGCAATTCAAGTGAAGAAAGCTTTCCCAGAGGGTGTATTTATCTTCCTAGCTCCTCCAAGCCTATCAGAATTAAAGAACCGAATCGTAGGTCGTGGTACAGAGACTGAAGAGGTTATTGAAAATCGTTTAACTGTGGCGAAAGAAGAAATCGAGATGATGGACGCTTATGACTATGTTGTAGAAAACGATAAAGTAGAAATGGCTTGTGAACGCATTAAAGCAATTGTGGTTGGTGAACATTGCCGCCGCGAAAGAGTAGCAAAATATTATAAGGAAATGACGGAGGGTATATAATATGTTAAATCCATCAATTGACTCATTACTAAAAAAAATCGATTCTAAATATACATTGGTAACGGTAGCGGCAAAACGTGCTCGTGAAATGCAACTTGCTAACAATTGTGTTATTGAAAATCCTGTTTCTCATAAATGTGTGGGTAAAGCATTGGAAGAAATTGATACAGAAGCATTAAGCTATGTACCAAGCGAAGAGAAAATATCTGAGTAAGACGTTCTTTTCGACAAAAGAAAACATAGACTTTATAATTTTCTATGTAACGGTAACAACCTATTTACAAGTAGGTTGTTATTTTTTTACGATAGAGCTAAAAAGAAATAAGATAAAGATTTAATGAAATGCTGGCACTGACGAGCTGGAATCATTCCATTTCAGCAAAACAAGTTTGAAAAAGAAAGAGGACGAGTCATATGCTAAAAGGGAAAAAGATACTTCTATGTGTAACAGGAGGCATTGCTGTTTTTAAAGCGGCTGCGTTAACAAGTAAGTTGACACAAGCGGGGGCACTTGTAAAGGTAATGATGAGTGAATCGGCGATGAAGTTTGTTACACCTCTTACATTTCAAGCGCTTTCTCGCCATGATGTATACACAGATACGTTTGATGAAAAAGATTCGGCAGTTATCGCTCATATTGATTTAGCAGATTGGGCAGATGTTGTACTTGTTGCTCCGGCTACAGCGAATTGTATTGGAAAGTTAGCAAATGGTATTGCTGATGATATAATTTCAACGACATTGTTAGCTACTACAGCACCAGTATGGATTGCACCTGCTATGAATGTGCATATGTATGAAAATAAAATTGTTCAAAAGAATATGATGACATTAAAAACATTAGGATATACATTTATTGAGCCTGGAGAAGGCTTTTTAGCATGTGGGTATGTTGCAAAAGGGCGACTGGAAGAACCGGAAACGATCATTGCTAGACTAGAAGAGGCTTTTTCAGAAAAAAAACCATTACTAGGAAAAAAGATATTAGTAACAGCGGGACCAACTCGTGAAAAGATTGATCCAGTTCGTTTTATGACAAATTTCTCTTCTGGGAAAATGGGGTATGCTCTAGCAGAAGTTGCAGCGAATTTAGGGGCGGATGTAATACTTGTTTCAGGACCAACAGCATTAACGCCGCCTATAAATGTAACAACTGTACAAGTACAATCTGCACAAGATATGTTAGAAGCTGTTCTTCAGCAATATGCTTCTATAGATGTTGTTATTAAAACAGCTGCTGTCGCAGATTATCGCCCAAAAATTGTATATGATCATAAAATGAAAAAGAAAATTGGAGATGCAGTGATTGAACTAGAGAGAACGACTGATATTTTGAAAACATTAGGTGAGAAAAAAGAACATCAGTTGCTTGTAGGTTTTGCTGCTGAAACAACAAACGTAGAAGAATATGCAACGAAAAAATTACGTGAAAAAAATGCCGATATGATTGTTGCGAATGATGTGAAAGCGCAAGGGGCAGGATTTGGTACGGATACAAATATTGTAACAATGTATAGAAAAGATGGAGAAGTGATTGAGTTACCACTTTTAGCAAAGAAAGAAGTAGCTCGTGAAATATTAATGCAAATCGAAGCGATGTTAGAAGAGGATCGTGTATGAAATTTGCAAGTGTGATTGTTGATGTACCAGCACGTCAAACTGATAGACCATTTGATTATATCATTCCTAAAAAATGGGAAGATATCGTACAAACGGGTATGCGTGTCGTCGTTCCATTTGGTCCACGAAAATTACAGGGATTTATTATTGAAATAAAAGATTCGGTAGATGTGGAAAGTAAGAAATTAAAAGCATTGCATGAAATATTGGATGTCACGCCAGTTTTAAATGAGGAACTATTGAAACTTGGTTTTTGGCTGACAAATGAAACGCTATGTTATACGATTTCCGCTTTTCAAGTTATGCTTCCAACCGCGATAAAAGCGACTTATAAAAAGCGGCTACAACTTCTTAAACCAGAAGAGGCAGCGCCGGAAATCTGTAATTTATTTCAAGGGAAAGAAGCAGTAGATTGGGAAGAGATTGCCACGCATCCACATCTATATCGTATGGTCCAAAAAGAAATCACAAATGGTACGATTGAAGTTATCTATAAAGTAAAGGATAAAGTACAAAAGAAGAAGCAAAGAGTGATTCAGCCCGAGTTACCAGAGGGAAAATTAGAGGCAGCAGCATTTGAGCTGAAAAGCAAAAAACAGCAAGATGTACTATATTACTTTGTGGAAAATTATCATAGCGTGCCATCAAAAACATTAACAGAAGAATTGCAAATGACAGATGCGCCGATAAAGTCTCTTGTCAAAAAAGGCTTGCTTTCGGAGAAATATGTGGAAGTATATCGTAATCCGTATGACGATGAAGATTTTGAACAGACAAAACCATTCCCGCTTACGGATGAACAAAACCAAGTGATTACACCAATTTTGTCATCGATTGCAAACGAAACTTACAATCCATTTTTGCTATATGGTGTTACAGGAAGTGGTAAAACAGAAGTGTATTTACAATCTATTGCCGCGGTATTAAAAAAAGGGAAAGAAGCGATTGTGCTTGTTCCTGAAATTGCATTAACACCGCAAATGGTAGATCGTTTTAAAGGGCGATTTGGTTCGCAAGTTGCCGTTCTTCATAGTGCGCTTTCTGTTGGGGAAAAATACGATGAATGGCGGAAGATTTTGCGAAAAGAAGTAAAAGTTGTAGTTGGCGCACGTTCTGCCATTTTTGCCCCTTTTGAAAATTTAGGAATTATTATTATTGATGAAGAACATGAATCCAGTTATAAACAAGAAGATAATCCAAGATACCATGCCAGGGATGTTGCAGTTTGGAGAGGACAATATCATAATTGTCCAATTGTACTTGGTAGTGCCACACCAACGCTTGAATCATTTGCTAGAGCGAAGAAAGGTGTCTATGAGTTATTGACGATGCAGAAGCGTATGAATGAACAAGCGTTGCCGACAGTAGAAATTGTTGATATGCGTGAGGAGCTTCGCGAGGGAAATCGTTCGATGTTTTCTACATTACTTCATGAGAAAATAGCGGATCGGTTAGAGAAGAAAGAGCAAATGGTTCTCTTTTTAAACCGAAGAGGTCATTCTACATTTGTTATGTGCCGCGATTGTGGTTATGTGGTGCAATGCCCGCATTGTGATATATCACTGACCTATCACAAAATGAATCATCGTTTGAAATGCCATTATTGTGGTTATGAGGAGAATATGCCAACTGCTTGTCCTGCTTGTAATAGTTTGTATATTCGTTTCTTTGGTACAGGGACGCAAAAGGTGGAAGAAGAAATTACGAAGTTATTTCCTGAGGCTCGAGTTATCCGAATGGATGTTGACACGACAAGTCGTAAAGGAATGCACGAAAAGTTATTAAAAGCGTTCGGTGAGGAGAAGGCAGATATCTTACTGGGTACACAAATGATTGCCAAAGGACTCGATTTTCCAAAAGTTACGCTTGTTGGTGTCTTAACAGCTGATACGATGCTTCATTTACCAGATTTTCGAGCAAGTGAAAAAACATATCAGTTATTGACGCAAGTGAGTGGAAGAGCAGGACGACATGAATTACCAGGAGAAGTGGTTATTCAAACGTATACACCAGAACACTATAGTGTAGAGTTAGCAAAAAATCAGCAGTATGATGTATTTTTTGAACACGAAATGCAGATGAGGAAAATGAGGCAATATCCACCGTACTACTACGTTGCGCTTGTAACTGTATCACATCCGGAATTATTAAAAGCAGTGCAAGTAACGGAGAAAATTGTTGGGTATTTACGAACACATTGTTCAAAGCAATCAATGGTGTTAGGGCCAGTTGCTTCAGCAATTCCAAGGATAAAAGATAGATATCGTTACCAATGCGTGATAAAATACAAACGGGAACCAAACTTAAAGTACGTGCTCAAAATGGTAAATGAACATTATCAAGCAGAAATGCAAAAAGAGCTACAAATCTCAATTGATTTTAATCCAACAATGTTAATGTAGCGGAGGGAATTATGACAGTTTTAGAAATTGTAAAGCATCCAAATGAAGTGTTAGAAGCTCCATGTGAACGGGTAATTCACTTTGATAAAAAGTTAGTAAAGTTGTTAAAAGATATGTACGAAACAATGTTAGTTGCAGATGGTGTTGGTTTAGCTGCGCCGCAAGTCGGTGTGAGTTTGCAAGTAGCAGTTGTTGATATCGGTGATGATACTGGTAAGATTGAACTCATTAACCCAGTTATTTTAGAAAAACGTGGTGAACAAGTAGGTCCCGAAGGCTGCTTAAGCTTTCCGGGACTTTATGGTGAAGTGGAGCGTGCGGAGTATATCAAAGTACGCGCGCAAAACCGCCGTGGTAAAATATTTTTATTAGAAGCGGATGATTTTTTAGCACGTGCAATTCAACATGAAATCGATCATTTACACGGTGTACTATTTACATCCAAAGTGACGAGATATTATGAGGAAAATGAATTAGAAGAGATGTAAAAGGAGCGATTTTTGAATGGTGAAAGTAGTATTTATGGGAACACCGGACTTTTCTGTACCGGTGCTTCGTCGTCTTATTGAGGATGGATATGATGTGATTGGTGTTGTAACGCAGCCAGATCGTCCAGTGGGTAGAAAAAAGGTTATGACACCAACACCTGTTAAGGTGGAAGCAGAAAAACATGGTATTCCGGTGTTACAGCCGTTAAAAATTCGCGAAAAAGATGAGTATGAAAAAGTGTTGGCACTAGAACCGGATTTAATTGTGACAGCTGCGTTCGGACAAATTGTACCAAATGAAATTTTAGAAGCACCGAAGTACGGATGTATTAATGTCCATGCTTCATTACTTCCAGAACTTCGTGGTGGTGCGCCAATTCATTACGCGATTATGCAAGGTAAAGAAAAAACAGGCATCACAATTATGTATATGGTTGAAAAATTAGATGCTGGTGATATTTTAACGCAAGTAGAAGTGGAAATTGAAGAACGTGAAACAACAGGTTCATTATTCGATAAACTAAGCGAAGCGGGGGCACATTTATTATCCAAAACGGTTCCGCTATTAATCCAAGGGAAATTAGAACCAATTAAACAAAATGAAGCTGAGGCTACATTTGCCTATAACATTAAGCGTGAGCAAGAAAAAATTGATTGGACGAAAACGGGCGAAGAAGTATACAATCACATTCGCGGTTTAAACCCATGGCCGGTTGCTTACACGACTTTAGCAGGACAAGTTGTAAAAGTATGGTGGGGAGAAAAGGTTCCTGTAACAGCTAAGGCCGAGCCAGGCGCAATTGTGGCAATTGAAGAAGAGGGTTTCATTGTAGCAACAGGAAATGAAACGGGTGTTAAAATTACTGAGTTGCAACCATCTGGTAAAAAGCGTATGAGCTGTTCACAATTTTTACGTGGAACAAAACCTGAAATTGGTACAAAGTTAGGAGAAGACGCATGAGACAAAATGTTCGTGAGTTAGCTCTTGATGGCTTAATGCAAGTGGAGAAAAGTGGTGCTTATAGCAACCTACTTTTAAATAATTTGATTGAAAAAAGTGCGATTGATAGAAAAGATATTGGCTTGTTAACTGAAATTGTGTATGGAACGATTCAACGTCGTGACACACTTGATTATTATTTACAACCATTTTTAAGAAAAAAGATAGAGGCATGGGTAAAAGTATTGCTTCGCTTATCTTTATATCAAATGCTATATTTAGATCGTGTTCCAGAAAGAGCTGCAATTCATGAAGCTGTTGAGATTGCAAAACGTCGTGGTCATAAAGGCATTGCAGGAATGGTAAACGGAGTACTGCGTTCGATTCAGCGTGAAGGTGTTCCGTCTTTAGACGAGATACAAGATCCTGTAAAACGATTAGCTGTTGCAACAAGTCACCCAGAATGGCTTGTACAAGAATGGGTAACAGCGTATGATCTGGAAACCGCTCAAAAAATGTGTGAAGTAAGCATGATTCCACCTGTTTCGGCAGCGCGTGTGAACGTTGATAAAGTAACGGTCAAAGAAGCGATTGCTTTGCTAGAAAATGAAGGCGTAGAGGCAAAACTTGGTGATTTATCAGAGGATGCTATTCAAATTGAAAAAGGAAATGTTGCGCATACAGAGGCGTTCCAAAAAGGATTTCTTTCGATTCAAGATGAAAGCTCTATGCTTGTTGCCCGAGCTTTAGAACCGGAAGAAGGAGATAAAGTTCTTGATAGCTGTGCAGCACCTGGTGGGAAAACAACACATATTGCAGAGCGTTTAAGAGGAACGGGCAAAGTAATGTCTCTTGATTTGCATCCGCATAAAGTTCGTTTAATTCAGCAACAAGCAAAGCGTCTTGATTTAGAAAATGTTGAAACAAAGGCACTAGATGCAAGAAAAGTCCAAGAGCATTTTGCAAACGAAAGCTTTGATAAAATATTAGTAGATGCACCATGTTCTGGATTTGGTGTTATCAGACGTAAACCTGATATTAAATTAGGTAAAGGAAAGGGCGATAGTGAAAGACTATCGACAATCCAGCTAACGATACTAGACAAAATTGCACCCCTATTAAAAGCAGGTGGGCGCCTTGTTTATAGTACGTGTACAATTGAAAAAATAGAGAATGAACAAGTGATAGAGCAATTTTTACAAGAGCATCCTGAATTTGAATGGGATACGACGATAAAAGAGCGTATGCCGGAAAAACTACGTCCTTATATAAATGAGGGGCAAGTACAAATTTTACCGCATTATTTTGCAACAGATGGATTTTATATTGCTTGTTTAAGAAGGAAGGTGTAGCATCATGGAAACGACTGTAAGAAAACAAAAGAAAAATTTAGAAATGAAAAAACCATCTATTTATTCTTTACAACTTCATGAAATGCAAGATTGGTTAAAGGAACAAGGGGAACCAAAATTCCGTGCAGGACAAATTTTTGATTGGCTTTATAAAAAACGTGTGAAAAATTATGAGGATATGACAAACCTATCTAAAGGATTGCGTGATAAATTGTCGAATTCCTTTGATATTACTACTTTAAATACATTAGTAAAACAAACATCTTCTGATGGAACAATTAAATTTTTATTCCAATTATATGATGGATATTCCATTGAAACAGTATTAATGCGACATGAATATGGAAATTCCATTTGTGTAACAACACAGGTTGGTTGCCGTATTGGCTGTACGTTTTGTGCATCGACACTAGGTGGTTTAAAGCGAAACCTAGAAGCAGGAGAAATTGTAGCACAAGTAGTAGAAGTGCAACGTGCGCTTGATGAAACAGAAGAACGTGTAAGTTCTCTTGTAGTAATGGGAATTGGGGAGCCGTTTGATAACTATGATAATTTAATGGCATTCTTACGCATTATTAACGATGAGAAGGGAATCAATATTGGGGCACGTCATATGACAGTTTCCACAAGTGGAATTATCCCGAAAATTTATAAGTTTGCCGAAGAAGATATGCAAATTAACTTTGCGATTTCACTGCACGCTCCAAATACAGAATTACGTTCAAAATTAATGCCGATTAACCGTGCTTATAAATTGCCGGATTTAATGGAAGCTATTAAATACTATGTAAATAGAACTGGACGTCGTATTACGTTTGAATATGGTTTATTTGGAGGAGAAAACGACCAAGTTGAGCACGCTGAAGAACTGGCTCAACTCTTAAAAGGTGTAAAATGTCATGTAAACTTAATTCCGGTAAACTACGTACCAGAACGCGATTATGTAAGAACGCCACGTGAGCAAATTTTCTTATTTGAAAAAACGCTAAAAGACCGTGGAGTGAATGTAACGATTCGTCGTGAACAAGGTCATGATATTGATGCTGCCTGCGGTCAGTTGCGTGCAAAGGAGCGCAAAGAAGAGACGAGGTGACAAGATGAAAGCCGTGTTTCTATCGGATAAAGGAAAAGTTCGTCAACATAATGAAGATAGTGCAGGAGTTTTTCATAATTTGGATGGAGATATATTAGCTGTAGTAGCTGATGGAATGGGAGGTCATCGAGCGGGTGATGTTGCTAGCTCGATGGCCATTCAACTATTCCATGATTATTGGAAACAAACGTATAACATGAATGAACCTAGAAAAGCAGAAGAATGGTTACATACAAAAGTTGAGATGATTAACGAACGCATATATGAATACGCTAAGCAACATGTAGAGTGTAGTGGTATGGGAACAACAGTTATTGTGGCGATTTGTAAGGCAGATTTTGTAACAATTGGACATATAGGAGATAGTCGTTGTTATATAGTGTCAGATGGAGAGATATCACTTATTACAGAAGATCATTCGCTTGTAAATGAACTTGTTAGGCATGGTGAAATCTCAAAAGAGGATGCAGAGTATCATCCTAAAAAGAATGTACTTTTGCGTGCGCTTGGAACAGAAGAAACAGTCGGATTAGACGTTAAAACATTAGTGCTTGAAGAGAATGATCAATTGCTTCTTTGCTCTGATGGATTATCAAATAAAGTTGCCATAGATGATATGCAAAGGATTTTGCAATTAAACGAACAACTTGAGACAAAGGGAGAACATCTTATTCAATTGGCGAATGATCGTGGTGGAGAAGATAACATTACCCTTGTCATTGTTGATTATGTGGATTCGGCAAACGAAAGTAGGTGAATTACAACGTGCTGATTGGAAAACGCCTAAACGACCGTTATAAGCTGCTGAAAATGATTGGTGGCGGAGGAATGGCCAATGTATATTTGGCTCATGATGATATACTAGGCCGAGATGTAGCGGTAAAAATACTACGACTCGATTATGCAAATAATGAAGAGTTTATTAAACGTTTCCATCGAGAAGCGCAATCTGTTACAACGTTGTCGCATCCAAATATTGTGAATATGTATGATGTTGGGGAAGAAGATGGAATTTATTATCTTGTTATGGAATACGTACCTGGACAAACATTAAAGCAATACATAAATCAGCGTGGAATGTTACCTATAGGAGAAGCTCTTGATATTATGGAGCAGTTAACAGCTGCAATGGCGCATGCCCATCATTTTGAAATTGTCCACCGTGATATAAAACCACATAACATCCTGATTCGAAGTGATGGAGTTGTGAAAGTGACAGACTTTGGAATTGCGACAGCTACAAGTGCGACAACGATAACGCATACGAACTCAGTGCTTGGTTCGGTTCATTATTTGTCACCAGAGCAAGCACGCGGAGGGATAGCGAATAAACAATCGGATATTTATTCACTCGGTATTGTTATGTTTGAATTATTAACAGGAAGGCAGCCGTTTTCAGGGGAGTCGGCTATTGCGATAGCTTTAAAACATTTACAAAATGAAACGCCATCTCCAAAACGTTGGAATCCAGATATTCCGCAAAGTGTAGAAAATATAATTTTAAAAGCAACTGCAAAAGATCCGTTCCATCGATATCAGTCTGCTAATGCGATGAAGAGGGATATTGAAACAGCTCTATATCCAGAGCGTATTAACGAACAACCATTTTATATACCTGAAGATATGGAAGCGACGAAGGCGATTCCAATTATTCAACAAGAACAATTATTAGGAAATATAAGTGATGAAACAATCGTATTGAATGGAAGCAAAGCGGATGAACAGATAAAAAATGAAGAAGTCAAACCAAATGTGAAAAAAAAGCGAAGTAACAAATGGTTGAAAGTGTTAATTGCAACATTTTTACTTTTAGCAATCGGTACAACGTTAGCACTTACTGTAATTCCAAGATTTTTTATCCCAAAAGATGTGAAAATTCCAGATGTGTCTGGTATGAAGTATGAGACTGCTGTTAATGCTCTTGTCGAGAAAGGATTTGAAGTTGCTGAGCCAAACATTGTCTATACAGATGATGTTGAAGCTGGAAAAGTAATTAAAACAAGTCCGGCAACAGGAAGGATTGTAAAGGAAAATTCTAAAATTACAATCTATCAATCCGGCGGGAAAAAAAAGAGTAAAATGAGTAATTTAATCGGAAAAGATTTTGATAGTTTGAAGAAAGAATTAGAAGGGAAATATAAAATTGTTGTTCGATACGATGTTGACGACGAAAAACCAAAAGGTGAAATCGTAGAACAAAGTCCAGCAGCAGACCAAATGGTTGTGGAAGCGGAGCAAGATGTGAAAGTTTGGGTAAGTAAAGGTCCTTATCAAATTCGCCCTGTTGACTTTTCAGGATGGACTGAGAATAGTGTGAACAGCTATTTAAATGAGAAGAAGCTGATACCGGATATAAAAAGAGAATATTCGGATACGATTGATAAAGGGCTGGTAATCTCACAATCACCAAAACCAGGGGTGCCGTTAAAAGAAGGGGATAAAGTAACGGTTACTATTTCGGATGGACCAAAGCCGAAAGTAACGAAGACTGTAAAAGTTGATAATATTCCACTTCCATATGAAGCTCCTGCAACAGGTGAGAAAAAGCCACAAACAATTGAAATTTATAAAGAAGATATGCAGCAAAAAATGGATAGACCAATTGAAACCCGAACAATAACAGAAACTGCTACTATTTCTTTGGAATTTGTGATTCAAGAAGGAACAAAAGGACATTATAAGATTGTTCGAGATGGAACGACAATCATTGATAAAGAAGTACCATATCCAGTCGGGTAAAGATGAGTCTCTATTTGGTGGATTCCATCTTCTTTATATAGGGGATGGGATTCGTTACTCTTGCCTGTTATGCATGTTTACATGGTGGACGGTATAACAGGCAAGAATTTACGTTTCAAAATAGAAAATAGCCATAAAAGTGACGTGAATATAAATAAGGTTTTGAACGAAGATTAAGCAAAGTGTAAACAGAATGAGTCAGTTATGTATCCTGCTATTTGCGGACAATAAGACCCCCACCTCAAAATTCAGTGAAAGCATTGGCCAGCTCTAGCGGCTAGAATCTCCGGTCGTTTCGCCCCCTCGGACGAGGCGAAAAGCGCCTCTCTGTCAGGGACGCGGGCGTCCTGCGATTCTGAGCAAGCCGCTTCCGCTTTTCTAAAGAGAAGTTAGGTGGGGGTTAATAATCAGTGAGGGAAGAAGAAAAAACTCACTGATTAAAGTTTTACTTTATAGATGCGGAGTATTCATGTGATGATTTTTGGAAATAGTTGTTTACAAAAGCTTGATTCGTTTAAATTGTAATCAATGAGGTAAAGAAACAACCATTGATTAAAGTTTTATATAGAATAAAGGAGAATTATATGGCAGAAGGAAAAATTGTAAAAGCTTTGAGTGGTTTTTATTATGTGCAGCATGAAGATGGTATTACACAATGCCGTGGTCGTGGTGTATTCAGAAAGAATAAAGTTACGCCGCTTGTAGGAGATCAAGTCGTTTTTCAAGCGGAGAATCCGAACGAGGGATATGTTCTAGAAGTTTTTGAGCGAAAAAATGAACTTGTTAGGCCGCCGATTGCCAATGTCGATCAAGCAATCCTTGTTTTCTCAGCAGTTGAACCAGATTTTAACCCAGGATTACTAGATCGATTTCTCGTATTAATTGAATATCATAACATTAAACCAATTATTTGTATTAGTAAAATGGATTTAGTAGATGAAAAAATGCGAGAAACTGTTGAGTCTTATGCAAATGATTATCGTGAAATGGGATATGATGTATTGTTTACTTCTATTAATACATCGGAAAGTATTGATATTTTAAAACCGTTTTTAGAAGGCTATGTTTCAGTGGTTGCAGGACAATCTGGTGTAGGGAAATCTTCTATGTTGAATGTATTACGACCAGATTTAGCACTGAAAACAAACGATATTTCTTCGCATTTAGGCCGCGGTAAGCATACGACAAGACATGTGGAATTAATTGAAGTTGGAAGTGGTCTTGTTGCAGATACACCTGGTTTTAGCTCACTTGATTTTATTGATATAGAAGTAGAAGATCTTACACATTGTTTTCCAGAGTTGAAAGAAGAGAGTCAATACTGTAAATTTAGAGGGTGCACACATCTTTCTGAACCGAAGTGCGCAGTGAAAGCTGCAGTTGAGGAAGGAAAGATTACTCATTATCGTTACGAACATTATAAACAATTCGTAGAAGAAATTAGAGAGAGAAAGCCGAGGTATTAGTCATGATTAAAATTGCACCATCGATTTTATCAGCAGATTTTTCAAAATTAGGGGAAGAAATTAAAGATGTAGAAAAAGGTGGAGCGGATTATATCCATGTTGATGTCATGGATGGACATTTTGTTCCAAACATTACAATTGGTTCTTTAATTGTAGAAGCAATTCGCCCAATTACATCTTTACCATTGGATGTACATTTAATGATTGAAAACCCTGATAACTATATCCCTACTTTTGCAAAAGCTGGAGCAGATATTATTACTGTTCATGTAGAGGCATGTCCACATTTACATCGTACGATTCAATTAATTAAATCGCATGGCATCAAAGCTGGGGTTGTATTAAACCCACATACACCAGTTTCTATGATTGAACATGTATTGGAAGATGTTGATATGGTATTACTTATGACGGTAAATCCAGGATTCGGTGGACAGAAGTTTATTCATTCTGTATTACCGAAAATTAAACAAGTTGCAGAAATGGCCAAGGCACGTAATTTAGAAATTGAAATTGAAGTTGATGGTGGTGTAAACGCTGAGACTGCGAGACTTTGTGTAGAAGCTGGAGCGAATGTTCTTGTAGCAGGATCGGCAGTATACAATCAAAAGGACCGCGGTGAAGCAATTCGAGTAATTCGTGGATAACGAATAGATGTAAGGAAACTTTTCTCCCGATTGATGAGGACTAAAAATCAATAGGGGAGTTTTCGAACCTGTTAGAACGGGATAATGTGAAAAAAAGCAATCTACCGACTGGCAGATTGCTTTTTTCTATAGAAGGGAAAGAAAAGATGATTATTCATATTTTAGCTGGAGGACCTGCGGAGTACTGTGCTGATTTCTCTCGATATGAAAATGAGGAAGTAGTATGGGCTGCGGTTGATCGTGGTGTATATCGTTTGTTGCAAAGAGGAATCGTACCAGCTGTTGCATTTGGTGACTATGACTCAGTTACAGAGGAAGAATTAGCGTGGATGCAAAAACAGACAGATGAGCTACATATTGTTCCGCGTGAAAAAGATCAAACCGACTTAGAAATTGCGATTAGCTGGGCGCTGGAGCAAAAGCCGAAATTGATTCGTATTTTTGGTGCTACAGGTGGAAGACTTGATCATGGTCTAGCGAATATACAAATGCTTTTGAAAGGTTTGGAAGAAAGTACGGAAATGTGTATTGTTGATAATAAAAACGAAATATTTGTGAGAGACGTGGGTACATATATAATTGAAGAAAATAAACAATTTCCATACGTATCCTTTGTACCTGTTACTGAATGTGTAAATGGTATTACACTTCGTGGTTTTAAATATCCTCTTATAGATAAAACAATTAAATGGGGATCGACACTTTGTATTAGTAATGAACTCCTTGCGGAAAAAGGTACTTTTTCATTTACTTCTGGCATATTAATGGTGATAAGAAGCACTGATTGAAGAAACAATTTTGCTCCTTGCGTCATATAGTAAACAAGTGGAGTAATGGGGATTAGGAGGGAAACCATGAGATTTTATACAATTAAGTTACCTAAATTTCTTGGTGGAATTGTTCGCGCGGTGTTAAATACCTTTAAAAAGGACTAAAAAGCACCTGTTACCGGTGCTTTTTCCATGGGGATAATAAAAAAAGAGCCTAGTGGCTCTTTTTTTTTATTAAACACGTTCGATTTTGCCAGATTTTAATGCTCTAGCAGAAACGTAAACACGTTGAACTTTACCGTCGATGCGTACGCGAACTTTTTGAAGGTTAGCGCCCCATTTACGTTTTGTAGCGTTCATTGCGTGAGAACGAGAGTTACCAGAACGAGCTTTTCTTCCAGTAATAGCACAAACACGAGCCATCTATATTTCCCTCCCTTAACTACCTTACCATACGTAATTTTTCAATGTTAGTCTTTTATGCGATGCTAAAAACACTACTATAATTTAACACAACTAAAAAGAGAATGCAACAGTGTATAGAAAAGAAATCAAGAAAAATTACTTGACACTAAATGTTAGTAAAGAAAAGTAGAAATCAAGAAAAATCACTTGACATATTATAGTAGTACATGTTGTATAATAACAATGGACTATTTTGCTCGTCATAAAAAAAGTGTAATGATAAGTGAAAAATATGAGAGCGAAAAGAAAGAACGATGGAATTTTCTTTAAAAAGATTATATGATAGTAACTAAAGTAGTCTAGCTCACTTTCACCATTTATGAAGGGGGAAACGAGATGTCAATTGAAATTAAAACGAAGTACGGTCAAATTGATATTAGTACAGATGTAATTGCAACGATTGCTGGAGGGGCCGCGGTAGATTGTTATGGTATCGTTGGTATGGCTTCAAAAAATCAGTTGAAAGATGGATTAACAGAAATTTTACGAAAAGAAAACTTCACTAGGGGCGTTATTGTTCGTAAAGACGAAGATGAAGTACATATTGATATGTATATTATTGTGAGCTATGGTACGAAAATTTCAGAGGTAGCACACAACGTCCAAACAAAAGTGAAATATACATTAGATCAAACGGTAGGACTAGCAGTAGATTCTGTAAACATCTACGTACAAGGAGTTAAAGTAATAAACTTGTAATGTGCATTAAGGAGGAAAATCTGTGTCAATTCAAAAAATTGATGGAAAACGTTTATCACAAATGATCATTCAAGGAGCGAATAATTTAACAAATAATGTTCAGCTTGTTGACGCATTAAACGTTTTTCCAGTTCCAGATGGCGATACCGGTACAAATATGAATTTATCAATGACTTCAGGCGCACGTGAAGTAAAAGCAAATCCTTCACAGCATGCTGGTAAAGTCGGTGTAAGTTTAGCAAAAGGATTATTAATGGGAGCTCGTGGTAACTCAGGTGTTATTTTATCACAGTTATTCCGAGGTTTCTCTAAGTCTATTGAGCAAAAAGAAGAGTTAACAACAGTTGATTTTGCGGCAGCTTTAGAAGCTGGTGTCGAAACGGCATATAAAGCAGTTATGAAACCGATTGAAGGAACGATTTTAACAGTTGCAAGAGAAACGGGTAAATATGCAGTCACGGTTGCGAAAAAACAGCGCGACTTTGTTTTGTTTATGGAAGACGTTGTTAAAGAGGCAAATGCATCGTTAAATCGTACGCCAGATTTATTACCTGTATTAAAACAAGTTGGCGTTGTAGATAGCGGTGGTAAAGGTCTTGTTGTTGTATACGAAGGCTTTTTAGCTGATTTAAAGGGAGAAACAATTTCTTCTGATGCACCAGCACAGCCATCTATGAATGAAATGGTGCGTGCAGAACATCACCGTAGTGTACAAAGCCAATTGAGTACAGAAGACATTAAATATGGATATTGTACGGAGTTCATGGTGAAATTAGAGCCTGAGAAAGTAAAGGAACATAATTTCTCTGAACAAAAATTCCGTGAAGACATTAGTGTATACGGAGATTCATTATTAGTTGTGTCGGATGATGAAATTGTAAAGGTTCATATTCATGCAGAACATCCTGGTGATGCGATGAACTATGGACAACGTTACGGTAGCTTAATTAAAATTAAAGTAGAAAATATGCGTGAACAGCATACTGCTTTATTAGATGAGCCAGCACCGATGACGGAAAAAGTAAGTCCGGCAAAAGAAAAACAGCCATATGGTATTGTAACTGTAGCGATGGGATCGGGTATTAAAAACTTATTCGAGAGCATTGGTGCAACGCAAGTTATCGAGGGCGGTCAAACGATGAATCCAAGTACGGAGGATATCGTGAAGGCGATTGAAGAAGCGAATGCTGAGAAAATTATCATTTTACCGAATAACGGAAATATCGTAATGGCAGCAGAGCAAGCGGCATCAGTTGTAGATCAAGATGTTATTGTCGTTCGTTCAAAAACTGTTCCTCAAGGTATGGCTGCAATGTTAGCATTTAATCCAGCTGGAACGTTAGAAGAGAATGAAGAAAACATGAAAGAAGCTTTATCTCATGTGAAAACAGGTCAAATTACGTATGCAGTTCGTGATACAGAAATTGACGGTGTAGCAATTCAAAAAGATGACTTCATGTGTATTGCAGATGGGAAAATTGTATCTACAAACGCTGAAAAAGTAGGTGCGGCGAAGCAATTACTTGAAGCTATGATCGATGAAGAATCTGAAATTGTAACAATTTTACAAGGTGAAGATGCAACGGATGAAGAAGTTGCTGAATTAGTTGCGTTTGTAGAAGAGCAATTTGAAGATGCTGAAGTAGAGGTACACCAAGGTAACCAACCTGTGTATTCTTTCATTTTTTCTGTAGAATAATAAAAATTCTTTATTATAAGGAATTGATTATTTACTTGCTAATGAGCAAGAGCTAGTAACATAAAATGTGTCCCTAGCTCTTGCTCAAAAGGCTAGCATATTGATGATGGAAAAGAGCCTTGCTGTTATAGTGAGGCTCTTTTCTTACGTAGTTCATTCGCCTGCTTTGTATATGCAGGGATTAGAGTAGTTTCTCTTAGAATGCCTATGATAGAATATATAAGGTAGAAGAGAGCGATTACAGGTATACGTTAACTGTAATCTATAGAATAAAATGATGTGACGGAGCGTGAAAACCTTGAATGAAGTTGTACAAGTTCCTGTTACGGATGTAAAGGGAATTGGAGAAGAAACATCTGAGTTATTACACGAGATGGGGATTTATACAGTTTCTCATCTGCTAGAACATTTTCCGTACCGTTATGAAGATTACGCAATGAAAGATTTGGCTGAAGTGAAGCACGAAGAACGTGTGACGGTTGAAGGGAAAGTGCATAGTGCTCCTTTATTACAATATTATGGGAAGAAAAAATCACGTCTGACTGTCCGTGTACTTGTTGGCCGTTATTTAATTACAGCTGTATGTTTTAATAGACCATATTATAAGCAAAAGTTAAAGTTAGATGAGACGGTAACGATTACTGGTAAGTGGGATCAACATCGTCAAACAATTTCTGTATCTGAGCTCTACTTTGGGCCAGTTGTACGTCAACAAGAAGTAGAGCCTGTGTATTCGGTAAAAGGGAAAATGACAGTAAAGCAAATGCGTCGCTTTATTGCGCAAGCTTTAAAAGAATACGGCAATTTGATAACGGAAGTATTGCCAGATGGATTACTTAGTCGTTATAAGTTGTTACCTCGTTATGAAGCTCTTCGGGCACTGCATTTTCCGGTTGGGCAAGAAGATTTAAAACAAGCGCGTCGTAGGTTTGTTTACGAGGAGTTTTTCTTATTTCAACTGAAGATGCAAACGCTTCGGAAAATAGAAAGGGAAAATTCTAAAGGGACGAAAAAAGAAATTTCGATGGAAGCATTACAAGAGTTTACTGATGCACTTCCGTTTCCGTTAACTGGTGCACAGCGCCGAGTTGTTGATGAAATTATGAAAGATATGAAATCTCCTTATCGGATGAACCGATTATTACAAGGGGATGTAGGGTCCGGAAAGACAGTTGTGGCGGCAATTGCTCTTTATGCAGCGAAATTAGCGCATTATCAAGGAGCTTTAATGGTTCCTACTGAAATTTTAGCTGAACAACATTATCAATCGCTCGCTGAAATATTCTCGCATTTTAATATGAATGTCGAGTTGTTAACGAGTTCAGTTAAAGGAGCTAGACGCCGTGAAATTTTAGCGAGATTAGAACAAGGGGAAGTAGATATTCTTGTTGGAACACATGCTTTAATTCAAGATGAAGTTATTTTCCATAGATTAGGTCTCGTTATTACTGATGAGCAGCATCGATTCGGCGTAGCGCAGCGTCGTGTTTTACGAGAAAAAGGTGAAAGTCCAGATGTGTTATTTATGACAGCAACACCAATTCCGCGTACATTGGCAATTACTGCATTCGGTGAAATGGATGTTTCAATTATTGATGAGATGCCAGCGGGCCGAAAGGTGATTGAAACATATTGGGCAAAACATGATATGTTAGATCGCGTTCTCGGTTTTGTTGAGAAAGAAGTGAAAAAAGGGCGACAAGCTTACGTTATTTGCCCTCTTATTGAAGAATCTGAGAAACTGGATGTGCAAAATGCTATCGATTTACATAGTATGCTGATGCATCATTATAAAGGAAAGTTCCAAGTTGGATTAATGCATGGAAGGTTATCATCTCAGGAAAAAGAAGAGGTAATGGAACAGTTTAGTGAGAATGTAGTGCAAATTCTTGTTTCAACAACTGTAGTTGAAGTAGGTGTGAATGTGCCGAACGCAACTGTTATGGTTATTTATGATGCGGAGCGCTTCGGTTTATCTCAGCTTCATCAGTTGAGAGGTCGTGTTGGACGTGGTAGTGAGCAATCTTATTGCTTATTAATTGCAGATCCAAAATCGGAAACAGGAAAAGAGCGCATGCGCATTATGACTGAAACAAATGATGGGTTTGTATTGTCAGAAAAAGATTTGGAGTTACGAGGACCTGGAGACTTCTTTGGAAGTAAGCAAAGTGGTCTGCCAGAGTTTAAGGTTGCTGATATGGTACATGATTATAGAGCGTTAGAAACAGCTAGACAAGACGCAGCGATATTGGTTGATTCAAAAGCATTTTGGCGTAATGATCAGTATGCGCCGCTTCGTGTGTATCTTGAGGGAACAGGTGTATTCCAAGGAGAAAAGCTCGATTAAAAATGGAATGTAAAAATTTTTGTTGCATTCTACTTTTAATGATTATATACTACTGTTAGTACCTAGTCATAAAAAATGGATGGTGCGGTATGAAAAAAAGAAGAAGTAAAAAAGAAAGACAAGTATTATTACAACAAACAATAGAAACGAACCCGTTCATAACAGATGAAGAGTTAGCGGAGCAGTTTCAAGTTAGCATACAAACGGTTCGTCTTGATCGTATGGAACTATCAATTCCAGAGTTAAGAGAGCGAATTAAACATGTAGCGACGAAACAACATGAAGAAGATGTGAAATCTTTGCCGCTAGAAGAAGTCGTTGGGGAAATTATTGACATAGAATTAGATAGACATGCAATTTCTATCTTTGAAGTAAAGATAGAACATGTTTTTAAAAGAAATCAAATTGCTCGTGGGCATCATTTGTTTGCTCAAGCAAACTCACTAGCTGTTGCGGTTATTGATGAAGAACTCGCTTTAACTGCAAAGTCTACCATTCGATACATTCGTCCTGTAAAATTAGGAGAACGTGTTGTTGCAAAGGCGCGCGTTGAAGATGTAGAGAATGATAAAGGACGGACGGTTGTCAAAGTGCGTAGCTTTGTTGGAGAAGAACTCGTTTTTACAGGCACTTTTGAAATGTATCGATCTAGTAATTATAGTGAGGAAGGTAACAACTTATGAAAATCGCAATAGATGCAATGGGCGGCGATCATGCTCCAAAAGCAGTTGTATTAGGGGCAATGAAAGCTATTAAGGAATATTCAGATTTACATATTACATTAGTAGGAAAAGAAGAGGACATTCGTCAGTATTTAACGAATGAAGAGCGTATTACTATACTTCATACAGACGAAATGATTGAAGCGACGGATGAGCCAGTAAGAGCTGTTCGTCGGAAAAAGCAAGCTTCAATGGTACTTGCAGCACAGCAAGTAAAAGATGGTGTAGCAGATGCGTGTATATCAGCAGGCAGTACAGGAGCTTTAATGGCCGCTGGATTGTTTGTTGTAGGTCGAATGGAAGGGATTGAAAGACCAGCTTTATCCCCTACAATGCCAACGGTCGATGGAGAAGGTTTCGTTATGCTAGATGTTGGAGCGAATGTCGATGCAAAACCGATTCATTTATATCAATACGCAGTTATGGGTTCTGTTTATGCTGAAAAAGTAAGAGGAATTAAAAATCCGCGTGTTGGACTTTTAAATGTTGGGACAGAAGATGGCAAAGGGAATGAACTTTCAAAACAAGTATTTGCCATGTTAAAGGATGCGCCGATTCATTTTGTTGGAAACGTTGAATCAAGAGACTTATTGCAAGGTGTAGCGGATGTTGTTGTATGTGATGGTTTTACGGGGAATGTGGCGTTAAAATCATTAGAAGGAACAGCACTTGCGTTATTCTCTATGCTGAAAGAACAATTGATGAGTTCGTTTACAAGTAAATTAGCAGCAGCGGTATTAAAACCGAAACTTATGGTATTAAAAGATAAAATGGATTATTCAGAGTATGGCGGGGCGGCATTATTTGGATTACAAGCTCCTGTCATTAAGGCTCATGGTTCTTCTAATGATCAATCGATCTTCAGTGCGATTCGTCAAACAAGAGAGATGGTAGCGAAAGAAGTAATTCCTACAATTTCGAGTGTAATAGAGAAAGAGCCGCTTCAATAAAAGGAGGATTTGAAATGGGAAAACTAGCATTTCTTTTTCCAGGCCAAGGTTCACAGGCGGTTGGAATGGGTAAACAATTAGCAGGGAATAATAAAGAGGTTGCGAAAGTATTTCAAAAAGCGGATGAAGTTTTAAAAGAATCCCTTTCAAAATTAATTTTTGAAGGGCCGCAGGAAACACTAACATTAACGACAAATGCGCAACCTGCATTATTGGCAACAAGTTTTGCGATTTTAACAGCTTTGAAAGAATACGATATTAAACCTGATTATGTAGCGGGACATAGTTTGGGTGAATATAGTGCACTTGTTGCAGCTGAAGCGTTAACATTTGAAGATGCTGTGTATGCTGTAAGAAAACGCGGCGAATATATGGAAGAGGCTGTTCCAAACGGAGAAGGTGCGATGGCAGCTATTTTAGGAGCAGACCCAGATGTGCTGAAACAAGTTACAGAAGAAGTAACGAGTGAAGGCTACGCTGTCCAAATTGCTAATATGAATAGTACGAAGCAAATTGTTATTTCTGGAACGAAACAAGGAGTAGAAATTGCTTCTCAAAGAGCAAAAGAAAATGGCGCTAAGAGAGCAATTCCGCTTCGAGTAAGTGGGCCGTTTCATTCATCACTTATGAAACCGGCTGCTGAAAAATTCCAAAGTGTTTTAAATGAAATTACAATTCAAAATGCAAATATTCCTGTTATTGCAAACGTTACGGCAGACGTTATTACGCGCGGTGAAGACATTCAAGAAAAGCTAATTGAACAGCTCTATTCTCCTGTTTTATGGTACCCATCTATTGAACGTATGGTACAACAAGGGGTAGATACGTTTATTGAAATTGGACCTGGAAAAGTACTTGCTGGTCTTATGAAATCAATTGCTCCATCTGTAAAGGTATATGCAATCTATGATGAAGAGACATTGAATGATACCATTTTAAGTTTGAGAGGAGAAAGCGGATGTTAAAAGGGAAAGTAGCGCTAGTAACAGGTGCGTCACGTGGAATTGGTCGTGCAGTTGCGATTGAATTAGCTAAACAAGGTGCAAATGTTGTAGTGAATTATGCTGGTAATGAGCAAAAGGCAAATGAAGTAGTTGATGAAATTAAAAAACTTGGTTCAGATGCAATTGCAGTAAGAGCAGATGTTGCAAATGCTGATGATGTTGCAAATATGGTGAAACAAACTGCAGATACATTTGGACAAGTTGATATTCTTGTAAATAACGCAGGTGTAACAAAAGATAATTTATTAATGCGTATGAAAGAAGAAGAATGGGATACAGTTATTAATACAAACTTAAAAGGTGTTTTCTTATGTACGAAGGCAGTATCTCGTTATATGATGCGTCAACGTCATGGTCGCATTATAAACATCGCTTCTGTCGTTGGTGTGATAGGAAATCCAGGTCAAGCGAATTACGTGGCGGCTAAAGCGGGGGTAATTGGATTAACGAAAACATCAGCTAAAGAATTAGCTAGCCGAAATATTACAGTAAATGCAATTGCTCCAGGATTCATTGCTACTGATATGACGGATGTATTAGACGAAAATATAAAAGAAGAAATGTTAAAAGTAATCCCTGCCGCTAAATTTGGAGAAGCGCAAGATATTGCAAATGCAGTAACATTTTTTGCTTCTGATCAAAGCAAATATATTACAGGTCAAACGTTAAATGTTGACGGCGGTATGGTAATGTAATAAAAGAATCGATTTCTTCTAGTTTTTTTGGACAATATTTAATATAATAATTGAGGGGAGGTGAATGCAATGGCAGATGTTTTAGAGCGCGTAACAAAAATCATCGTTGATCGTTTAGGAGTAGAAGAAACTGAGGTAGTATCAGCTGCAAGCTTTAAAGAAGATTTAGGCGCAGACTCCCTAGATGTAGTAGAACTTGTAATGCAATTAGAAGATGAATTTGAAATGGAAATTTCTGATGAAGATGCTGAAAAGATTGCTACTGTTGGCGATGCTGTGACTTACATAGAGAGTCATCTATAATGTTTGAGTGAAGTCCCGTTTTTTAGCGGGGCTTTCTCGGCTTATATCTGGAGGGACCTATGCCGTACCGAAAATATAGAGAAAAAAAATACGAAACAAAATATCGTGAAGCTTTTAAAACGTTTCAACAAAAAATAGGTATTACGTTTATAGATGAAAAATTATTGATTCAAGCATTTACGCATTCATCGTATGTGAATGAGCATCGAAAAAAACCACATGAAGATAATGAACGTCTTGAATTTCTTGGAGACGCTGTATTAGAACTAACTGTATCACAGTATCTGTTTCAAAAATATCCGACAATGAGCGAAGGAGAATTAACAAAGTTACGCGCAGCTATTGTGTGTGAGCCATCTCTTGTTCGTTTTGCTAATGAATTGTCATTTGGTAACCTTGTTTTACTCGGGAAAGGTGAAGAAATGACAGGTGGGCGTGAACGACCAGCTTTATTAGCGGATGTCTTTGAAGCGTTTATTGGAGCCCTTTATCTTGATCAAGGATTAGATACAGTTTGGGGATTTTTAAAAGAAATTGTATACCCAAAAATTAATGAAGGTGCTTTTTCTCATGTGATGGATTATAAGAGTCAACTACAAGAATTGATTCAGCGTGATGGTAGCGGTAATATTGAATATCAAATTTTGCAAGAAAAAGGACCTGCTCATAATCGAGAGTTTGTGTCACGCGTTACATTAAATAGTGTGGCTTTAGGGGTCGGAAGTGGGAAGTCGAAAAAAGAAGCTGAACAGCAAGCTGCTGCAGAAGCGTTGAAAAAATTAAAAGAACAATCATAAGGAATCCCCCTTTAAATGAGGGGGATTCCTTATGCATAGAATGAAGCTTTATTTTTATTTGGAAATACAAAGTTAAATATGAATCCGTACAATAGCTTGTTTGTTATAGACAGCGCCTATAACAACGGAGAATAGGGGGAAAGCCTTTCGTGTTTTTAAAGAGATTAGAAATAGCGGGATTTAAATCCTTCGCAGAGCGTGTATCTGTTGATTTTGTTCCAGGTGTAACATCTGTCGTTGGTCCTAACGGAAGCGGAAAGAGTAATATTACTGATGCGATCCGCTGGGTACTTGGTGAACAATCTGCAAAATCATTACGTGGTGCAAAGATGGAGGATATTATTTTTGCAGGAAGTGATACGCGAAAAGCGGTTAATGTTGCAGAGGTGACGTTAACTTTAAATAATGAAGATCAGCGTTTACCGATTGAATATAATGAAGTGTGTGTAACGCGCCGTGTTTCCCGTTCGGGAGATAGTGACTTTTTTATTAACAAACAATCTTGTAGATTAAAAGATATTATTGATTTGTTTATGGACTCTGGCATGGGTCGAGAAGCTTTCTCAATCATTAGCCAAGGGAAAGTAGAAGAAATTTTGAGTAGTAAGTCGGAAGAACGCCGCGGTGTATTCGAAGAAGCTGCGGGTGTATTAAAATATAAACTCCGCAAAAAGAAAGCTGAAGGAAAATTAGCAGAAACACAAGAAAATTTAAATCGTGTACAAGATATCATTCATGAATTAAGTAGTCAAGTAGAGCCTCTCGAGAGACAAGCTTCTATTGCGAAAGATTATTTGGAGAAAAAAGAAGAACTAGAGAAGGTAGAGGCAGCTCTCATTGTATATGAAATTGAAGAATTACATGAAAAATGGGAAACGCTTCGTAGTCAATTTGGACACAATAAAGATGAAGAAGCAAAAATGTCAACCTACTTACAAAAAAGTGAAGCAGAGCTTGAAGAGTTGCGTGGACAATTGCAAGCAATTGATGAATCTGTGGATTCCTTACAAGAAGTCCTTCTTCTTTCTAGTAAAGAGTTAGAAAAATTAGAAGGACAGCGTGAATTGCTGAAGGAAAGAAAACAAAATGCAACAACGCATTGCGCACAGCTTGAACAGTTAATTATTGAATTAACAGAGAAAGCTAATGATTATGATGGTGAAATTGAAACGAGTACAGAAGAATTAATGAAATTTGCAAATCAGGTAAAAAAATTAGAACAGAAGTTACATGAAAATGAGAAACTTCTTTCAACATATGCAGAAAATCTAGAAGAGCAAATTGAACATTTAAAAGGTGATTATATTGAACTTTTAAATCAACAAGCAAGTAATCGTAATGAACTATCTATGCTAGAAGAACAGTTCAAACAACAAAATTCTAAAAACCAGCGCCTTGATGAGGAAAATGAAAAGTATGTTCAAAAGCGTATGCAAATTACAGCTAAAAAGGCGAAATTTGCGGAGAGCTACGAGCAAGCAAAAGAGAAAGTCACAAGCATTATTACGAATATACAAAAGACAGAAGTAGAGCTTGAGAAATGCAAGAAGCAATATAGTGAAAATGAAACAAAGCTATATCAAGCGTATCAATTTGTTCAGCAAGCTCGTTCTCGAAAAGAAATGCTAGAAGAAATGCAAGAAGATTATTCTGGTTTTTATCAAGGAGTACGTGAAGTATTAAAAGCCCGTGAAGGCAAGCTTCAGGGGATTGAAGGAGCTGTGGCGGAACTTCTTACCGTACCGAAAGAATATGAAGTAGCAATGGAGATAGCCCTTGGGGCAGCGATGCAACATGTTGTTGTACAAACAGAAGAGCACGCGCGCAAGGCAATTGCTTTTTTAAAACAAAATAGGCATGGACGTGCAACGTTTTTACCTCAGGCAGTTATGAAAGGGAGATCGTTATCATTCGATCAATTACGTATTGTAAATCAACATCCATCATTTATTGGTGTAGCAGCAGAACTCGTACAATACAATAATAAATATGAAAACATTGTTTCGAATTTATTAGGTACAGTTGTTGTTGCAAAAGATTTAAGAGGGGCGAATGAGTTAGCGAAGCAATTGCAATATCGCTACCGCATTGTGACAGTTGAAGGGGATGTTGTGAATCCTGGTGGTTCTATGACTGGTGGCGCTGTAAAACAAGCGAAATCTTCTTTATTAGGGCGTCAGCGCGAACTTGAAGAGTGGAATAAGAAGCTTGCTGAAATGGAAGGAAAAACATCTAAATTAGAAAATTTTGTGAAAGTATTGAAGCAAGAAATTCAAGAAAAAGAAGTGAAAGTAAACGAATTGCGTCACAGCGCGGAAGAAGAGCGTGTGGATGAACAGAAGTTAAAAGAAGAAATTAATCAGTTAGAGTTAGAAGAACATCGTATTAATGATCGCTTATCTATCTATGACTTAGAAATAGAAGGCTTTTTACAAGAGCAAGTAAAAATGCAAGGACGTAAAGAAGAGTTAGAAGAGATTTTAGCAAATCTTCAAAAAGAAATTGCAGAGTTAGATGGAAAGATTTCTGCTTTAACAAAGCAGAAAAGCGAGCAACATTCTTCGAAAGAAAAAGTTCAAACAGAGATGACAGAGCTGAAAGTACAAGCAGCAGAAAAGCAGCAACGTTTATCTAATCAGAAAGAAAAAGTAGAGCGCTTAACGAAAGAAAAAGAGGAAGCGCAGCGAATGCTTGTAAAAACAAAAGAAGATTTATCGTTCTTAAAACAAGAGATGACATCGAATTCAAGTGGCGAAGAGCAAATTACGAATATGATTGAGAAGAAAGCACATGATCGAAATCAGACATCGGAATTAATTCGTTCTCGTCGTGAACAACGTTTAGCTTTGCAAGAGCGGATAGACCATTTAGAACGTGAAGTGAAAGAGACGAAGGGTAAGCATAAATACATTTTAGAAATGTTAAAAAATCAAGAAGTAAAAATCAATCGTCTCGATGTGGAATTAGAGAATAGATTGCAACATTTACGTGAAACGTATACCATTTCATTTGAAGCAGCAAAACTAAAATATACAATGACGATGTCTGCAGAAGATGCACGTAAAAAGGTGAAACTAATTAAATTATCCATTGAAGAGCTTGGAACAGTAAATTTAGGTGCGATTGATGAATATGAGCGTGTAGCAGAACGTCATACATTCCTATTAGAGCAGCGAGACGACTTGGAAGAAGCGAAGGCAACACTGCACCAAGTTATTACGGAAATGGATGAAGAAATGAAAAAACGTTTTTCCACTACATTCCAAGCAATCCGAACAGAGTTCCAATCAGTATTCTGTGAATTATTTGGAGGCGGAAGAGCCGATTTAGTAATGACAAATCCGCAAGATTTATTAAATACGGGTATTGATATTGTAGCGCAGCCGCCAGGTAAGAAATTGCAAAATTTAGGTTTACTGTCAGGTGGTGAGCGTGCTTTAACTGCAATTGCATTGCTGTTTGGTATTTTAAAAGTACGCCCTGTTCCGTTCTGCGTACTAGATGAGGTGGAAGCTGCTCTTGATGAGGCGAATGTAGTCCGTTTCGCGCAGTATTTGAAGAAGTTTAGTGATGAAACGCAGTTTATTGTTATTACACACCGAAAAGGTACAATGGAAGAATCGGATGTACTATATGGGGTAACGATGCAAGAATCAGGTGTATCTAAACTTGTTTCCGTTCGTCTGGATGATGGAGAAGAGCTGGTTACAAGCAAATAGGAAGGATGGGAAGAATGAGCTTCTTTAAAAAGTTAAAAGAAAAGATTTCAAAACAAACTGATACTGTAACAGAGAAATTTAAGCAAGGGTTAGAAAAAACGAGAAATTCATTTGCGGATAAAGTAAATGATTTAGTGTATCGCTATCGTAAAATCGATGAGGATTTCTTTGAAGAATTAGAAGAGATTTTAATTGGTGCAGATGTTGGGGTTGCGACAGTGATGGAACTTATTGATCAGCTGAAGGAAGAAGTGCAGCGTCGTAACATTCAAGATCCAAAAGAAGTACAAGCTGTTATCTCAGAGAAATTAGTAGGGATTTACAAAGGTGACGAAGAGTTTAGTAATGAAATGAATATGCAACAAGATCAATTAACGGTTATTTTATTCGTTGGTGTTAACGGTGTTGGAAAAACAACAACAATTGGCAAAATGGCTCATAAGTTTAAAACAGAGGGGAAATCCGTCTTATTAGCAGCTGGGGATACGTTCCGTGCGGGAGCAATTGAACAGCTAGAAGTATGGGGCGACCGCGTTGGTGTAGAGGTAATTAAACAAGGGTCTGGCTCTGATCCAGCAGCGGTTATGTACGATGCTGTTCAAGCAGCAAAAGCGCGTAAAGTAGATGTTTTGCTATGTGATACAGCAGGACGTTTGCAAAATAAAGTAAACTTAATGAAAGAGTTGGAAAAGGTGAAACGTGTTATTGAACGTGAAATTCCAGGTGCTCCTCATGAAGTATTACTTGTTATTGATGCAACAACAGGGCAAAATGGTTTAAGTCAAGCGAAAACATTCCGCGAAGCAACGAACGTTACTGGTATTGTTTTAACAAAATTAGACGGAACTGCTAAAGGTGGTATTGTATTAGCAATCCGTAATGAGATGGATGTACCAGTAAAATTTGTTGGTCTTGGAGAGCAAATGGACGACTTACAGCAATTTGATCCAGAACAATATGTTTACGGTTTGTTTGCAAACTTAGTGGAAAAAGAAGAAGCATAAAGTGAAAGAAGCGGGGCTTCCGCTTCTTTTTTATGAAAAATATAGGATGTTAAGAAAAAAACTTGACACTCTTTTATACTCCATGTAAACTAATTCATGTAAAGGGAAATCACTTAACAAAGGATGATCCAACATGCTCGAAAAAACAACGAGAATGAATTATTTATTTGATTTTTATCAATCGTTGTTAACGCAAAAACAAAGAAGTTATATGTCGCTTTATTATTTAGATGATTTATCTCTTGGTGAAATTGCGGAAGAATTTGATGTAAGTCGCCAAGCCGTGTATGATAACATTAAACGGACTGAAGCGATGCTTGAAGAATATGAAGAGAAATTAGTATTACTTCAAAAGTTTCAAGAGCGACAGCGACTTGTTGCAAGGCTAAAACAGCTAATCAGCGAAGAAGAGCATGTGAATGAAGAAATGAAACAAGTTGTTGAAGCTATCGAAAAATTAGATTAGGAGGGCGGCAATATGGCATTTGAAGGATTAGCCGACCGACTTCAACAGACGATGCAAAAAATCCGCGGCAAAGGAAAAGTTTCCGAAGCCGATGTAAAAGAAATGATGAGAGAAGTTCGTCTAGCTCTTTTAGAAGCGGATGTTAACTTTAAAGTAGTAAAAGATTTTGTAAAGCGTGTGTCTGAGCGTGCTGTCGGACAAGATGTAATGAAGAGTTTGACACCTGGACAACAAGTAATTAAAGTTGTACAGGAAGAACTTACAGAACTTATGGGCGGAGAGCAAAGTAAAATTGCTGTCGCTAATAAGCCACCAACTGTCATTATGATGGTTGGACTGCAAGGTGCAGGTAAAACAACGACAACAGGTAAACTTGCGAATTTGCTTCGTAAAAAGCACAATCGTAAACCGTTGCTTGTTGCAGCTGATATTTATCGTCCTGCAGCAATTAAACAGCTTGAAACATTAGGGAAGCAATTGGATATGCCTGTTTTCTCATTAGGAGATCAAGTAAGTCCTGTTGAAATTGCAAAACAAGCGATTGCAAAAGCGAAAGAAGATCATCATGATTATGTTTTAATTGATACTGCAGGTCGTCTGCATATTGATGAAGAACTAATGGATGAACTAGCGAAAGTGAAAGAAGTTGCGAACCCGGATGAAATCTTCCTAGTTGTCGATGCGATGACAGGACAAGATGCGGTCAATGTTGCACAAAGCTTCCATGATCAGCTAGGTTTAACAGGTGTTGTTTTAACGAAATTAGATGGTGATACGCGCGGTGGTGCAGCATTATCTATTAAAGCAGTAACAAATACACCGATTAAATTTGCTGGTATGGGTGAGAAATTAGATGCAATTGAAGCATTCCATCCTGAACGCATGGCATCTCGTATTTTAGGGATGGGTGACGTTCTAACATTAATTGAAAAGGCGCAAGCTACAGTTGATGAAGAAAAAGCAAAAGAACTTGAGCAGAAAATGCGTACGCTTTCGTTTACGCTTGACGATTTCCTTGAGCAACTTGGACAAGTGCGTCAACTTGGGCCACTTGATGAATTGCTAGGAATGCTTCCTGGTGCAAATAAAATTAAAGGGCTGAAAAATGCACAAGTTGATGAAAAACAAATTGGGCATATTGAGGCAATTATTCGTTCTATGACAATAGTAGAGCGAGAACAACCGGAAATAATCAATGCTAGTCGTAAAAAGCGTATTGCCAAAGGTAGCGGTACAACCGTACAAGAAATTAATCGTCTACTCAAACAGTTTGAAGATATGAAAAAAATGATGAAGACGATGACTGGCATGCAAAAAGGTAAGAAAAAGGGACTAGGTGGATTGAAGTTTCCATTTATGTAAGGAAAAAAAGATGGCTCTGTTAAGAAAAAATACTTTACAAAGCAATAGTCTTTTTGCTAATATAATTATCTGTGTGAAATAAATTCGGAGGTGCTTTATAAATGGCAGTTAAAATTCGTTTAAAACGTATGGGAGCTAAAAAAACTCCTTTCTATCGTGTAGTTGTTGCAGATTCTCGTTCTCCTCGTGACGGACGTTTCATCGAGGAAATTGGTACTTACAATCCAGTTGCTCAACCAGCTGAAGTGAAAATCAATGAAGAAGCAGCATTAAAATGGTTAGGAAATGGTGCGAAACCATCTGATACAGTTCGCAATCTTTTCTCTACTCAAGGTATCATGGAGAAATTCCACTTATCTAAACAAGGTAAGTAATTGAGGCAATGGCTATGAAAGAGTTAATCGAAACGATCGTCAAGCCTCTTGTAGATTATCCTGAAGATGTAAAGGTTACACAGGAACTTTGCAACGGAGAGATAAAGTATCGATTAACCGTACATCCTGAGGATGTTGGAAAAGTCATTGGGAAGCAAGGGCGTGTTGCAAAAGCAATTCGAATGCTCTTGTATTCAGTGGGACATCATAATCATGAAAAAGTTACACTGGAAATTCAATAGGTGTGAAAAGGGCGAGGATTTATTCCTCTCCCTTTTTTAACATTTTAAGAGAAATTGCATTGTCCATATATAGAATGGAGATGCTTAACTTATATAGAAAACAGGGGTGACGTGCTGTTTATGACAAAATGGTTTAACGTAGGAAAAATTGTAAATACTCATGGTGTTAAGGGAGAAATCCGTGTCATTTCTCGTACTGACTTTCCGGAAGAACGATATAAAGTAGGAAATACATTATACATATGGAATGATAAGGAGAAAACTCCGCTTCCTGTAAAAGTAACTACTCATCGTCAGCATAAGACATTTGATTTATTGACATTTGAAGGGTTTAACAATGTAGATGAAGTAGAAAAGTTTAAAGGTTCTTTACTAAAGGTTCCAGAAGAGCAACTTGGTGAACTTGCTGAAGGTGAGTACTATTACCATGAAATTATTGGGTGTAAAGTAGTAACAGAAGATGGTGAAGAGCTGGGAACAATAAAAGAAATTCTATCTCCTGGTGCAAATGATGTATGGGTAATTAAACGTCCAAAAGGACAAGAACTTTTAATTCCGTACATTGATGATGTTGTGCTGCAAGTTAACGTTGAAAATAAATTGGTAACCATTCATGTAATGGAAGGATTGCTATAATGAAAATTGACATTTTAACATTATTTCCAGAGATGTTTACTGGTGTGTTTGGATCTTCGATTTTAAAAAAAGCGCAAGAAAAAGAAGCTGTATCGCTTAGAGTTGTAAATTTTCGTGATTATACGACAAGTAAGCATAACAGTGTAGATGATTATCCGTACGGCGGGGGCGCTGGTATGGTGTTAACTCCACAGCCTATCTTTGATGCTGTAGAAGAATTAACGAAAGATACAGAATGTAAACCAAGAGTTGTATTAATGTGTCCACAAGGAGAACGATTAACGCAGAAAAAGGCAGAAGAACTTGCAGGGGAAGAGCATGTTATTTTTGTGTGTGGTCATTATGAAGGTTATGATGAACGAATTCGTGAACATCTTGTAACAGATGAGATTTCTATTGGTGATTATGTATTAACAGGTGGGGAATTAGCATCTATGGTTGTTACAGATAGTGTTGTACGTCTTTTGCCAGGGGTACTTGGAAATCAAAACTCACAGGTGGAAGATTCTTTTAGTACAGGCTTATTAGAACATCCGCATTATACACGTCCAGCCGATTTTCGTGGCATGAAGGTACCGGATGTGCTTATGTCAGGGAACCATAAGAATATTGAAGAATGGCGTCATAAGGAATCGTTGCGACGTACCTATACGCGTAGACCAGATTTACTTGAAGAACGCAGGCTATCAAAGCAAGAAGCAACTTGGCTTAAGCAAATTAAAGAAGAGCAGTAAGAACTTCATATATTTTCTATTGCAACAGGCCTAGCAATATGCTATTATAACATTTGTGCTACTGAAAGCAGTAGCCGTATTAACGATGTTCCGCTGTAATTTATGAATGACTTTATAAGAGCATCTGTTTAAAGGAGAGAATTGAATATGCAACAATTAATCGCAGATATTACAAAAGGCCAATTAAAAACTGACCTACCTTCATTCCGTCCTGGTGACACTTTACGTGTACACGTAAAAGTAGTTGAGGGTACTCGTGAGAGAATTCAGCTTTTTGAAGGTGTTGTAATTAAACGTCGTGGTGGCGGAATTAGCGAAACGTTCACAGTTCGTAAGATTTCTTACGGCGTAGGTGTAGAGCGTACATTCCCAGTTCACACACCAAGAATCGCGAAAATCGAAGTACTTCGCCGTGGTAAAGTACGTCGTGCTAAGTTATACTACTTACGTAACCTTCGCGGTAAAAAAGCACGTATTAAAGAAATTCGATAAGACATGTATGGGAGCTTGTAAATGCACAAGCTCCCTTTTTCCAATCTATATGAAATTTTGATATAATACGAGCAGCGTACATAACTGTGGAGGGGTAAAGCATGAAAAAAGAAAAGAGTTCGCTTTGGGAATGGATAAAAGCAATTTTGATTGCTGTTGTGTTAGCAGCTGTGATTAGACAGTTTTTCTTTGCGCCCATTCTTGTAGATGGTGTCTCGATGTCACCGACGCTTCATGACCGTGATCGGATGATTGTTAATAAAATCGGTTATCACATTGGTGAACCGAAACGTTTTGATATAATTGTATTTCGAGCAACGGAAGAGAAAGATTATATTAAACGTGTTATTGGCTTACCAGGCGATGAGGTTGAATATCGTAACGATACACTCTATATTAACGGAAAACCCTATGAGGAACCGTATTTAGACAAGCAGAAAAAACAACTTTCTGACGGACCGCTTACATATGATTTCAAACTTGAAGAAATTACAGGTAAAAAAACCGTTCCAGAAGGTCAATTATTTGTATTAGGTGATAATCGTCGTTTTAGTAAAGATAGTCGTACGATTGGCACGGTTAAGATGGACCAAGTAATAGGAAAAGCAAATATGTTATATTGGCCATTAAAGGATGCACGTATTGTGAAATAAACAAAAAAAGAAGGTGGCAACATGGCAATTCAGTGGTTTCCAGGGCATATGGCAAAAGCTAGGCGCCAAGTAACAGAAAAGTTAAAGTTAATTGATGTTGTAATTGAACTTGTAGATGCACGTTTACCTTTATCTTCTCGAAATCCAATGATCGATGAAATTATTACACATAAGCCGAGACTAGTTGTTTTAAATAAAGCGGATATGGCAGATGATCGTTTGACGAAACAATGGATCGCTTATTTTGAAGAGCAGGGTCATAAAGCAATTTCAATTAATGCACAGGCCGGACAAGGTATGAAAGAAATTACAGCTGCTTGTAAAGTACTTGTAAAAGAAAAGTTTGATAAAATGATTGCAAAAGGGATTAAACCAAGAGCGATTCGTGCATTAATCGTCGGTATTCCAAATGTCGGTAAATCTACTTTGATTAATAAATTAGCGAAGAAAAACATTGCGAAAACAGGCGATCGCCCTGGTGTTACAACAGCACAGCAATGGATTAAAGTAGGAAAGGAAATGGAGTTATTAGATACGCCAGGTATTTTATGGCCGAAATTCGAAGATGAATTAGTTGGACTTCGTCTTGCGACTACTGGCGCAATTAAAGACGCTATTTTAAACTTACAAGATGTAGCTGTTTATGCACTTCGCTTTATGGAAAAACATTATCCGGAGCGTTTGCAAGAGCGTTATAAAATAAATGACATTCCAGAAGATATTGTGGAATTATTTGATGCGATTGGAAAGAACAGAGGTTGTCTAATGGGCGGCGGACTTGTTGATTATGATAAAACATCAGAACTTGTTCTTCGTGAACTTCGCGGTGGTAAACTGGGAAGAATGACATTTGAAACACCAGATGAATTTGTAGAAGAGGTATAAGAAGACGTGCGTTTGTACGTCTTTTCTTTTTGGGTGTTTTTAAAAAGGAGTGTACATAAAATGCAAAAATTAACAATTAAAGAAGTGGGATGTTTATTACAAGAAATTACGGCAGAAGAAGATGAACGATTTCAAATGTTAATAAAAGATGAGCGGAAAGGCGTTCAAAACTTAATTACGAAATGGCACAAACAAAAAGAACAGGTGCAAAAAGAAAGAGAACAATTTTTAGAGATGTCTCAATATGAACAGGCATTACGTGAACAGGGGCTCTTATATATTGCTGGGATTGATGAAGTAGGAAGAGGGCCGTTAGCTGGACCTGTTGTTACGGCCGCTGTTGTCCTTCCAGAAGATTTTTATATACCAGGGTTAAATGACTCTAAAAAGCTAAGTGAAGCGAAGCGGGAGCGTTTCTATGATGAAATTAAAGAAAGGGCAGTAGCAATTGGAGTTGGAATTGTATCACCGCAGGTTATTGATGAGATAAATATTTATCAAGCAACCAAGCGAGCGATGTTGGATGCAATTGCAAATTTATCGTGTACACCAGAGCATCTATTAATTGATGCGATGAAACTTCCTACTTCCATTCCACAAACATCCATTATCAAAGGAGATGCAAAAAGTATTTCTATCTCAGCTGCCTCCATTATCGCGAAAGTCACGCGTGATCGCATGATGAAGGAACTAGGGAAGGAACACCCTGAATATGGTTTTGAACAGCATATGGGCTATGGAACAAAACAACATTTGCAAGCAATCGAAACATATGGTGTACTAGAAGAACACCGGAAAACATTTGCGCCAATTAAAGATATGATCCAAAAATAAGCTGTAACCTACAGCTTATTTTTTTATTTTGGCATACAAATATTACTATTTTCAAAAAAGAATAAAGCGATTTCAGTTTTCTGACACTTTATTGTAGACAGCATGGCAATCATTTTATACAATGGCAATGTAGTGTTTTTAAACATTAAAAAACTTTTTGAGTAAAACAGGAAAACGGGGGAGGATGGGACTATGAATATCCATGAGTATCAAGGTAAGGCAGTCCTTAGAAGCTATGGGGTTAGTGTTCCAAACGGGAAGGTTGCCTTTACAGTAGAAGAAGCTGTAGAAGCAGCGAAAGAATTAGGAACGGATGTATGTGTAGTTAAAGCACAAATTCACGCTGGTGGACGCGGCAAAGCTGGCGGAGTAAAAGTTGCGAAAAATTTAGATGAAGTTCGTACATATGCGGAAAGCATTTTAGGAACTACACTTGTGACGCATCAAACAGGTCCTGAAGGTAAGGAAGTAAAACGCTTACTTATCGAAGAAGGTTGCGATATTAAAAAAGAATATTATGTAGGTCTTGTATTAGATCGTGCAACTTCTCAAGTTGTTTTAATGGCATCTGAAGAAGGTGGAACAGAAATTGAAGAAGTAGCTGAAAAAACACCTGAAAAAATCTTTAAAGAATATATTGATCCAGCAGTAGGATTACAAGGCTTCCAAGCGCGTCGAATCGCGTTTAACATCAATATTCCAAAAGAGCTTGTGGGACAAGCTGTGAAGTTTATGATGGGCTTATATCGTGCGTTTATCGAAAAAGATTGCTCTATCGCGGAGATTAATCCACTTGTTACAACAGGTGATGGGAAAGTTATGGCGTTAGATGCAAAATTAAACTTTGATTCTAATGCGTTATATCGTCATAAAGACATTTTAGAACTTCGTGATCTTGATGAAGAAGATTCAAAAGAAATTGAAGCTTCTAAATATGACTTAAACTACATTCCTTTAGATGGAAATATCGGTTGTATGGTTAATGGTGCAGGTTTAGCAATGGCTACAATGGATATCATTAAACATTACCATGGTGACCCAGCTAACTTCTTAGATGTTGGTGGCGGCGCAACAGCTGAAAAAGTTACAGAAGCATTCAAAATTATCCTTTCTGACAAAAATGTAAAAGGTATCTTCGTTAACATTTTTGGTGGCATTATGAAGTGTGATGTTATTGCAGAAGGTGTTATTGAAGCAACGAAGCAAGTAGGTCTTGAGTTACCTTTAGTTGTACGTCTTGAAGGTACAAACGTAGAGTTAGGTAAGAAAATTTTAAATGAGTCTGGCTTAAATATTGTTGCAGCAGAATCTATGGCAGACGGTGCACAAAAAATTGTTTCACTAGTGGGCTAATAGAAAGCGGGGGAGAAAAATGAGCGTATTAGTTAATAAAGATACAAAAGTTATTGTTCAAGGTATTACAGGTTCTCAAGGATTATTCCATACAAAACAAATGATTGAATACGGTACGAAAATTGTCGGTGGTGTAACACCAGGTAAAGGCGGCACTGATATTGAAGGTGTACCAGTATTTGATACAGTAGAAGATGCTGTGAAAGCAACAGGCGCGAACGCTTCAGTTGTATACGTTCCACCCGCTTTTGCGGCTGATGCAATTATGGAAGCAGTTGATGCAAAGATTGATTTAGTAGTATGTATTACTGAAGGAATCCCTGTATTAGATATGGTAAACGTAAAGAGATATATGGCTGGTAAACATACACGTTTACTTGGACCAAACTGCCCTGGTGTCATTACACCTGATGAATGTAAAATTGGTATTATGCCAGGCTACATTCACAAAAAAGGTCATGTAGGTATCGTATCTCGCTCTGGTACATTAACGTATGAAGCTGTACATCAGTTAACACAAGAAGGTATTGGCCAATCTACTGCTGTAGGTATTGGTGGGGACCCTGTTAATGGTACAGACTTTATTGATGCGTTAAAAGCGTTTAATGAAGATGAAGAAACACATGCTGTTATTATGATTGGTGAAATCGGCGGAACAGCAGAAGAAGAAGCTGCTGAGTGGGTAAAAGCAAACATGACAAAACCTGTTGTCGGCTTCATTGGCGGTCAAACAGCACCTGCAGGTAAGCGTATGGGTCATGCTGGGGCGATCATTTCTGGCGGTAAAGGAACTGCTGCTGAAAAGATTAAAACAATGGAAGCTTGTGGTATTAAAGTTGCCGAAACACCAGCTGTTATGGGTGAAACATTAATCTCTGTTTTAAAAGAAAAGGGATTATTCGAAACTTGTAAAAACTATTAATCTTTTTGAAAGACACCTTCATGTTAGAAGGTGTCTTTTTACACATTTTTTGTTTACATAATAAAAATTATGGGTAAGGAGAATGATTGTGAAAAGAGAACGATTGCTTCATCTTCACTATGTATTAGCGGATCATTGGAAAGCGTTAAAATACTTGTTACACATTGATCCAGAGGTAAAGAACATATATAATTTTTCTCCGGAACACTTTGAAAAATATACAGGATTATCCTCGAAAAAATCTTCTGAATTAGTGAAATTCTTACAGACATCAACATCTTCTCAATGTATTCATCATTTAGAAAAAAATCATCTTTTTTATGTAACAATATGGGATCATGACTATCCAGAACTGTTACGTGAAATACCAGATCCTCCCTTTGTTTTATATGGAAAAGGACAGAGAGAACTCCTTAATAAAATGAATAAATTAGCGGTAGTTGGAACAAGAAAACCATCTTTATATGGGAAGGAGAGCATACAACCCATTTTACAACCGCTGATAGATAAAGGGTGGTTAATTGTTAGTGGCTTGGCAAGCGGGATTGATACAATTGCCCATGAAATCACAGTGCAGCAGCAACGCATGACCATTGCGATATTAGGACATGGTTTACAGTATATATATCCAAAAGAAAATCAACAATTTTACAACACATGGAAAGATTACATGTTGTTATTAACGGAATATCCGCCGCATTATTCTCCGCGAAAATGGTATTTTCCAAGAAGAAATCGAATTATAAGTGGACTTTGCAAAGGGGTTTTAGTTGTGGAGGCGAAAGCAAGGAGTGGATCGCTTATTACTGCAGATCTGGCTTTAGAACAAAATAGAGAAGTGTTTGCACTTCCTGGTCCTATGTTTATAGATAGTGCAATTGGGACAAATCAACTCATTCAGCAAGGGGCAAAACTTGTTCAAAAAGCAGAAGATATTCTTGAAGAATTTTAAAATTAATCTTATATTTTTATGTTTTTATTAAACAATTATTGACAAATGGTAGATTGGCACTGTATGTTATACTCATTCTTGATTGACAAAAATAAGAGAAATCAATAAGATTAATGAAGATTTGAATCCACCTCTTAAGGAGGCACTAGCATGTCAGATTACCTCGTGATCGTGGAGTCGCCTTCTAAGGCGAAGACCATTGAAAAATATTTAGGGAAAAAATACAAAGTCGTCGCGTCTATGGGACATGTTCGCGATTTACCTAAAAGCCAAATGGGGATAGAAGTAAAGAATAACTTCACCCCGAAGTATATTACCATTCGTGGTAAGGGTCCCGTTTTAAAAGATTTAAAATCAGCGGCAAAAAAAGCAAAAAAAGTCTATCTCGCAGCCGATCCAGACCGCGAGGGAGAAGCGATTGCTTGGCATTTAGCAAATACGTTAAATGTGGACGTTGAATCGGATTGCCGGGTTGTGTTTAATGAGATTACAAAAGATGCAATCAAGGAATCATTTAAGCATCCTCGCGCAATTAATATGGATTTAGTAGATGCACAACAAGCAAGACGAATACTTGATCGTCTTGTTGGTTACAATATTAGTCCTTTATTATGGAAGAAAGTCAAAAAAGGATTAAGTGCAGGACGCGTACAATCTGTAGCGGTTCGTTTAATTATTGATCGTGAAAAAGAAATTCAAAACTTTACTCCTGAAGAATTCTGGACAATTAAAACAGAATTTGTAAAAGGAAAAGACACATTTGAAGCATCTTTTTACGGTGTAAACGGAGAGAAAGTTCAGTTAACAAATGAAGCACAAGTAAATGACATAATTGGAAAAATGAAAGACAATGCGTTTTCGGTTGAAAATGTAACGAAAAAAGAGAGAAAGCGCAATCCTGCATCACCGTTTACAACGTCTTCCCTACAGCAAGAGGCAGCGCGTAAGTTAAACATGCGAGCAAAGAAAACAATGATGCTTGCACAGCAACTATATGAAGGGATAGATCTTGGTAAACAAGGAACAGTAGGTCTTATTACGTATATGAGAACAGATTCAACACGTATCTCAGAAACTGCTCAAGAAGAAGCTCGTTCTTATATTACTGACGCATTTGGTTCGGAATACATAGGGACAGAGAAGAAGAAGGAAACGAAAAAAGCGAATGCACAAGATGCGCACGAAGCAATTCGTCCAACTTCTGTGATGAGAAAGCCAGATGAATTGAAAAGTTTCTTAAGTCGTGATCAACATCGTTTGTATAAATTGATTTGGGAGCGGTTTGTTGCAAGTCAAATGGCATCTGCTATAATGGATACTGTTACAGCTAGACTCATTAATAACAATGTTCAATTCCGTGCAAATGGATCGGTAGTGAAATTCCCAGGGTTTATGAAGGTGTACGTGGAGTCGAAAGATGATGGTGCAGAAGAAAAAGATAAAATGTTGCCTCCTTTAGAAATAGGAGAAACTGTATTTTCAAAAGATGTAGAGCCGAAACAACATTTTACACAGCCACCACCACGCTATACGGAGGCCCGTTTAGTTCGAATGCTTGAAGAGCTTGGAATTGGGAGACCATCGACTTATGTACCAACGCTCGAAACGATTCAGAAGCGAGGATACGTCGCATTAGATAATAAACGATTTGTTCCTACTGAACTTGGCGAGATTGTAATCGAACTTATTTTAGAGTTTTTCCCAGAAATTATTAACATCGAATTTACTGCCAATATGGAGCAAAGTCTCGATGAAGTAGAAGAAGGAAAAGCGAATTGGGTAAAAATTGTTGACAATTTCTACGTAGGCTTTGAACCTCGCTTGGAAAAAGCGGAGAAAGAAATGCGCGAAGTAGAAATTAAAGATGAACCAGCTGGGGAAGACTGTGAGTTGTGTGATCACCCAATGGTCTTTAAAATGGGTAAATACGGAAAGTTTATGGCTTGTTCAAATTTCCCTGATTGTCGTAATACAAAACCGATTGTAAAAGAAATCGGTGTAACTTGTCCGAAATGTGATAAAGGACAAATTATTGAACGTCGAAGTAATAAAAAGAAACGTCTTTTCTATGGGTGTGGAACATATCCAGAATGTGACTTTGTATCTTGGGATAAGCCGATTGGCCGAAAATGTCCAAAATGTGAAGGTATGCTTGTAGAGAAGAAGTTGAAAAAAGGCGTTCAAGTGCAATGTATTTCGTGTGATTATGAAGAAGAACAACAAATGTGAGCGTAACCGCTCACATTTTTTTCGGGATAGAAAAGGAAAGGTGATATATATGACAACACAAGTAGTAAACGTCATTGGCGCAGGTCTTGCGGGAAGCGAGGCTGCTTATCAAATCGCAAAACGTGGTGTCCAAGTAAAGTTATATGAAATGAGGCCTGTAAGGCAAACACCAGCCCATCATACAGATAAATTTGCTGAGTTAGTATGTAGTAATTCACTTCGTGCAAATACATTAACGAATGCTGTTGGGGTCATTAAAGAAGAAATGCGCCGAATGGACTCTGTTATCATTCGTGCGGCTGACGAATGCTCTGTACCAGCAGGAGGAGCTTTAGCTGTAGATCGTCATGAGTTTGCGGCGAAAGTAACAGAATATGTGAAAAACCATCCAAATGTAACTGTAATGAATGAAGAAGTTACAGAAATTCCAGAAGGACCAACTATTATCGCGACAGGTCCACTTACATCTCCTGATCTTTCTGCACAGTTGAAAGAATTAACGGGTGAAGATTATTTTTATTTCTATGATGCGGCTGCTCCAATTGTAGAGAAGGACAGCATTGATATGAATAAAGTATATTTGAAATCTCGTTATGATAAAGGGGAAGCAGCATACTTAAACTGCCCGATGACAGAAGAAGAGTTTGACCGTTTCTATGATGCTTTAATCGCTGCTGAGACAGTACCATTGAAAGAATTTGAGAAAGAAGTTTTCTTTGAAGGATGTATGCCAGTAGAAGTTATGGCGGGTAGAGGTAGACAGACGTTGCTATTTGGTCCGATGAAACCAGTTGGGTTAGAGGACCCAAAAACAGGGAAGACACCATATGCGGTTGTTCAATTGCGTCAAGATGATGCGGCAGGAACGTTATACAATATTGTAGGATTCCAAACGCATTTAAAGTGGGGACCACAAAAAGAAGTATTACAATTAATTCCTGGACTTGAAAATGCAGAAATTGTACGCTATGGTGTAATGCATCGCAATACATTTATTAATTCACCGAAGTTACTTCGTCCAACATATCAATATAAGCACCGTGACGATTTATTCTTTGCAGGACAAATGACAGGGGTAGAAGGATATGTAGAATCGGCTGCTTCAGGGTTGTTAGCAGGTATTAACGCAGCTCGTGTTGTACAAGGAGAAGAGCCTATTGTACTACCACCTGTAACTGCGATGGGGAGTATGGCGAATTACATTACTGCAACAAATGCGAAAAACTTCCAACCGATGAATGCAAACTTTGGTTTATTTACACCACTAGAAAAGAAAATTAAAAAGAAACAAGAACGAAATGAAGCATACGCAGCACGCGCTTTAGAGATAATTCAAAATTTTGTAAATATTTAGTTAAATTTCTTGCAAAGGCTACTGAATTGTGATACGATTTAGTAGCCTTTATTGAGGTGAGTTATGTGAATGTGAAGAAATTGTTACAATTATTCGTTGGATATTTACAAATTGAAAGAAATTATTCAAAATATACAATTGCAAGTTATCAAAATGATTTAGAACATTTTGTGCAATTTATGGAGCGAGAAGGTATATCCTCTTTTTTAGATGTTACATACGTTGATGTTCGTTTGTACTTAACGACGTTACACGATGAAAAGTTAGCCCGTAAATCTGTCGCAAGGAAAGTGTCAAGCTTACGAAGTTTATATCGTTTTTTGATGCGTGAAGGGTATCGCGAAGATAATCCGTTCGCACTTGCGTCACTCCCCAAAAAAGAATGGTCAATCCCAAAGTTCCTGTACGCTGAAGAGTTGGAAAAATTATTTGAAGTTTCTGATATGACAACGCCGCTTGGTCAAAGAAATCAAGCCCTATTAGAACTCATGTATGCAACAGGGATTCGTGTGAGTGAATGTGTAAATTTACAACTCACTGACATTGATTTTTCAGTGGGAACAATTCTTGTAATGGGAAAAGGCAAAAAACAAAGGTATATTCCGTTCGGAAGCTATGCACAAGATGCTTTAATTACTTATATAGAGAACGGGAGAAAACAGTTATCTAAAAAAAATGAGGAACACTCTCAAATGGTGTTTTTAAATGCAAAGGGTACGCCGTTAACAGATCGAGGTGTGCGTTATATTTTAAATGAACTGATTAAGAAAGCTTCTCTTACAATGCGAATAAGTCCACATATGTTAAGGCATACATTTGCTACACATATGTTAGATGAAGGAGCTGATTTACGTACTGTACAGGAGTTATTAGGTCATGAGAATTTATCAGCGACACAAATTTATACGCATGTTTCTAAAGAAAGATTGCGTTCTGTTTACATGAAGCATCACCCACGGGCATAAATTGCTTTTAAAGCTATAAAAACATATAAAGGAGTTTTTTCTATGGGAAATTTCCACGCTACAACGATATTTGCAATTCACCATAACGGTAAGTGTGCAATGGCTGGTGATGGACAGGTGACATTTGGCAATGCCGTTGTGATGAAGCACACAGCCCGCAAAGTCCGAAAGTTATTTCAGGGAAAAGTGTTAGCTGGCTTTGCAGGTTCAGTTGCGGATGCGTTTACTCTTTTTGAAATGTTTGAAGGAAAACTAGAAGAGTACAATGGCAATTTACAACGTGCTGCAGTTGAAATGGCAAAGCAATGGCGTGGTGATAAGATGCTGCGTCAATTGGAAGCAATGCTCATTGTCATGGATGAAACAACACTGCTTCTCGTTTCAGGTACGGGGGAAGTAATCGAACCAGATGATGGTATTTTAGCGATTGGTTCAGGTGGACATTATGCACTTGCTGCTGGTCGTGCTTTAAAGCAACATGCGAGTGAACATTTAACAGCAAAACAGATTGCGAAAGCAAGTTTAGAGATTGCTGGCGATATTTGTGTGTATACAAACCACAACATAGTTGTGGAAGAATTGTAGAATCGTAAGGGAGGCATTTTATATGCATTTACATTTTACTCCGCGTCAAATTGTAGAAAAATTGGATCAATATATTATTGGTCAAAAGGATGCGAAAAAAGCGGTTGCAGTAGCACTTAGAAATCGATATCGTCGCAGTAAGCTAGCGGAAGATTTGCGCGATGAAATTGCTCCGAAAAACATTTTAATGATTGGACCGACAGGTGTCGGGAAGACAGAGGTAGCACGACGAATGGCGAAGCTCGTTGGGGCACCTTTTATTAAGGTTGAGGCTACCAAATTTACAGAAGTTGGATACGTCGGCCGGGATGTAGAATCGATGGTACGTGATCTTGTGGAAACGTCCGTTCGTATTGTGAAAGAAGAGATGGTAGTTAAGGTTAAAGATAAAGCTGAAGAGCAAGCGAATCAACGACTTGTTGAAATTTTAGTACCGAGTCAACAAAAACAAACAGGATTTAAAAATCCATTAGAAATGCTGTTTGGTGGGAATCAAAATTCTAGTCAGACATCTGAAACACAAGACGACGCAGAAATTGAAAATAAGCGCCGAGAAGTTGAAAAGAAACTTGCTGCCGGTTTACTTGAAGAGGAAGTCGTATCGATTGAAGTGACGGAACAACAGTCTTCTATGTTTGATATGCTACAAGGAACTGGTATGGAACAAATGGGGATGAATTTCCAAGATGCATTAGGAAGTTTTATGCCGAAAAAAACGAAAAAACGTAAACTTTCTGTAAAAGAAGCAAGAAAAGTCTTGACAAATGAGGAAGCACAGCGCTTAATTGATATGGATGAAGTTACACAAGAGGCTGTTTATCGTGCTGAACAGCTCGGGATTATTTTTATTGATGAAATTGACAAAATTGCTGGTAAGCAGTCGAATAGCGTAGACGTATCGCGTGAAGGTGTGCAGCGTGACATTTTACCGATTGTAGAAGGGTCAAATGTTGCAACGAAATATGGATCAGTAAAAACAGATTATATTTTATTCGTTGCAGCCGGCGCATTCCATATGTCCAAACCGTCTGATTTGATTCCAGAATTGCAAGGGAGATTTCCGATTCGGGTGGAATTAACGAAATTATCAGTAGATGATTTTGTTAAAATTCTGATCGAACCAGACAATGCGTTAGTGAAGCAGTATATAGCATTGTTGGCAACTGAAGGTATAGAAATTGAATTTTCTGACGAAGCTATTCGTAAGATTGCTGAGATTGCTTATCAAGTTAATCAAGATACGGATAATATTGGAGCGAGAAGGCTTCATACCATTATGGAGAAACTTCTTGAAGATTTATCGTTTGAAGCATCTGAAATTACGTTAGAAAAAATAACGATAACACCTCAATATGTAGAGGAAAAATTAGCGACAATCGCTAAAAATAAAGATGTGAGCCAGTTTATTTTGTAATAGTATCATCAGGTGACTCGCCCTAGTTTCCAAGTGATGAAAAAATATGTAAGTAACATGTAGGAGGAACTTTTGAAATGGAATTATTAGCAAAAACGAGAAAATTAAATGCTTTATTACAAAGAGCAGCAGGAAAGCCTGTAAACTTTAGAGAAATGTCTGATACAATGTGTGAAGTAATTGAAGCGAACGTATTCGTTGTAAGTCGTCGTGGTAAATTATTAGGATATGCAATTCACCAACAAATTGAGAACGAACGCATGAAACAAATGCTTGCAGAGCGTCAATTTCCAGAAGAATATACACAAAGCTTATTCCATATTACAGAAACATCTCCAAACTTAGATGTGAATAGTGAATACACAGCTTTCCCTGTAGAAAACAAAGAATTGTTCGGTCAAGGTTTAACTACAATCGTGCCAATCGTTGGTGGTGGTGAGCGTCTAGGTACATTAGTGTTAGCTCGTCTTGGTCAAGAATTCTTAGATGATGATTTAATCCTTGCTGAGTACAGCTCAACTGTAGTAGGTATGGAAATTCTACGTGAAAAAGCAGAAGAAATTGAAGAGGAAGCTCGTAGTAAAGCGGTTGTTCAAATGGCGATTAGCTCATTGTCTTACAGTGAATTAGAAGCAATTGAACATATCTTTGAAGAGTTAAATGGAACAGAAGGTTTACTTGTTGCAAGTAAAATCGCTGATCGCGTTGGAATTACTCGTTCTGTAATCGTAAACGCCCTTCGTAAATTAGAAAGTGCAGGCGTTATTGAATCTCGTTCTTTAGGTATGAAAGGAACATACATTAAAGTATTAAACGACAAGTTTTTACATGAACTTGCTAAATTAAAAACAAACTAATTTGTAAGAAAAGCTCTCCTCATCTGAGGGGAGCTTTTTTATTTTTTAAGAGATCCATTGTGGGTTTGTGTGAGGGAAACCTTAGTTTTATTTCGTAGACAAGGTTGCTTAAAATAGAAAAAATGCGGTAATACTGGAATTGAAGCAGAGAAAAAAGATGAGTAAAATCATAATCAAAAAGAAAGTTTTACATTGTTCGCATTTTCGACTTGATTGTAATATTTCATTATGATATAGTAAGCAGTGGTGTCAGTACAAAGTATACACGTTTACTGATTTAAGTGTTGGTGCTACGCTTGTAGTTTCACTTAAAGATGAAGTAAACGGAGGATATCAAAAACCATTTAGGAGGAACTAAATTATGTCAGTAATTTCTATGAAGCAATTGCTTGAAGCTGGTGTTCATTTCGGACATCAAACTCGTCGTTGGAACCCAAAAATGAAACGTTACATTTTCACAGAGCGTAACGGTATCTACATCATCGACTTACAAAAAACTGTGAAAAAAGTTGAAGAAGCTTTCAACGTAATGCGTAACATCGCTGCTGAAGGTGGCGACATTTTATTCGTAGGTACAAAAAAACAAGCACAAGAAGCTATCAAAGAAGAAGCAACTCGTGCTGGAATGTACTTCGTTAACCAACGTTGGTTAGGTGGAACTTTAACAAACTTCCAAACAATCCAAAAACGTATCAAGCGTCTTAAAGATATCGAAAGAATGCAAGAAGATGGTACATTCGATGTACTTCCTAAGAAAGAAGTTGTTCAACTTAAAAAAGAGTTAGAGCGTCTTGAAAAATTCTTAGGCGGTATTAAAGATATGAAAGGTCTTCCAAGTGCATTATTCGTAGTAGACCCTCGTAAAGAGCGTATCGCAGTTGCTGAAGCACGCAAATTAAACATTCCAATCATCGGTATCGTTGATACAAACTGTGATCCAGACGAAATCGATCACGTAATTCCAGCAAACGATGATGCAATTCGTGCTGTAAAACTTCTTACATCTAAAATGGCAGACGCGATCCTTGAAGCAAAACAAGGTGAAGAAACTGTTACTGCGTAACAAATTTGGAAAGGTGATAAGGGGTTCGGCCTTTTATCACCTTTTTTAAGGTATAAACACCTTTTTAAAAGGTATAAATACATATTTTAGGAGGATGAAAAGTATGGCAATCACTGCACAAATGGTAAAAGAACTTCGTGAAAAAACTGGCGCAGGTATGATGGACTGCAAAAAAGCTTTAACAGAAACTAATGGCGACATGGAGAAAGCAATTGATTTCTTACGTGAAAAAGGTATTGCAAAAGCTGCTAAAAAAGCAGACCGCATCGCTGCTGAAGGTTTAACTTTCATCGAAACAAACGGTAACGACGGTTTAATCTTAGAATTAAACTCTGAAACTGATTTCGTTGCGAAAAACGAAGGTTTCCAAACATTAATTAAAGAATTAGCTGCTCACTTATTAGCTAACAAACCTGCTAACCTTGAAGAAGCTATGGCTCAAACAATTGCAAACGGCAAAACAGTAGAAGAGTACATCAACGAAGCAATCGCTAAAATTGGTGAAAAACTTACACTTCGTCGTTTCGAAATCGTATCAAAAACTGATGCAGATGCATTCGGTGCTTACCTACACATGGGTGGACGCATTGGTGTATTAACAGTTCTTGAAGGTTCTACAGATGAAGCAGCTGCTAAAGATGTAGCAATGCACATTGCAGCAGTTAACCCTAAATACATCGACCGCGATGCTGTAACAGCTGAAGAAGTTGAGCATGAGCGTCAAGTATTAACACAACAAGCTTTAAACGAAGGCAAGCCAGAAAAAATCGTTGCGAAAATGGTTGAAGGTCGTCTTGGCAAATTCTTCGAAGAGATTTGCTTACTTGACCAAGCATTCGTTAAAAACCCTGATATGAAAGTTCGTCAGTTCGTTGAGTCTAAAGGCGGCACATTAAAAGGATTCGTTCGCTACGCTGTTGGTGAAGGTATCGAAAAACGCGAAGACAACTTTGCTGAAGAAGTAATGAACCAAGTAAAAGGTAGCAACTAATACAGATTAGGGAACACATTGTGTTCCCTTTTTTAAAATAAAGATGTAAGCAATTGGAGGTTCATTATGAGTAAACCGAAATATAATCGTGTTGTTTTAAAGCTAAGCGGAGAAGCGTTAGCTGGTGAAAAAGGATTTGGAATTAACCCAGCTGTTATTAAGTCAGTTGCAGAACAAGTGAAAGAAATTGCAGAACTTGATGTAGAGGTTGCTGTTGTTGTTGGTGGCGGTAACATTTGGCGTGGGAAAATTGGAAGTGAAATGGGCATGGATCGTGCAGGAGCGGACTATATGGGCATGTTAGCGACAGTTATGAACTCATTAGCTCTTCAAGATAGCTTGGAGAACATTGGAATTCAAACGCGTGTTCAAACTTCTATTGAAATGCGTCAAGTGGCAGAACCTTACATTCGTCGTAAAGCAATTCGTCACTTAGAGAAGAAACGTGTTGTTATTTTTGCAGCAGGTACAGGTAACCCATACTTCTCTACAGATACAACTGCAGCATTACGTGCAGCGGAAATCGAAGCGGATGTTATTTTAATGGCGAAAAACAATGTAGATGGTGTGTATAGTGCAGATCCATCTGTTGATCAAACAGCTACGAAATATGAATCACTTACATACTTAGATGTATTAAAAGAAGGTTTGGGTGTAATGGATTCTACTGCTTCTTCATTATGTATGGACAATGATATTCCATTAATTGTATTCTCGGTTATGGAAAAAGGAAACATTAAACGTGCCGTTTTAGGCGAAAATATTGGAACAATTGTAAGGGGGAAATAAATATGGGTCAACAAGTATTAAAAGCTGCAAATGAAAAAATGGAAAAAGCAGTTGCTGCTTATTCACGTGAATTAGCAACAGTTCGTGCTGGTCGTGCAAACGCGTCTGTATTAGATAAGGTACAAGTTGATTACTACGGTGCACCAACACCTGTTGTGCAGTTAGCGAACATTACAGTTCCAGAAGCACGTTTACTTGTAATTCAGCCTTATGATAAAACTTCTATCGGTGATATTGAAAAAGCGATCTTAAAAGCAGATTTAGGCTTAAATCCTTCTAACGATGGCTCAGTAATTCGCATTGCATTCCCAGCATTAACAGAAGAGCGTCGTCGTGATCTTGTTAAAGTTGTGAAAAAATACGCTGAAGAAGCAAAAGTTGCTGTTCGTAACGTACGTCGTGACGGCAATGATGACCTTAAAAAGCTTGAAAAAGCTGGCGAGATTACAGAAGACGACTTAAGAGGATATACAGAAGATATCCAAAAAGAAACGGATAAGTATATTGCAAAAGTTGACGAAATCGCAAAAAACAAAGAAAAAGAAATCATGGAAGTGTAATAGCGATACCTTCGCAAATATGACCCTCTTCTTAAGGGGGTCTTTTTACACTTTTAGGCATACGTCTGCTTGTTGGAGGGTATGAATGATGTTTAAAAAGTTTCCTTTTTTTAAAGGTAAAAAGGTCACATCGTTTGATCATCTCATTGAAGAAGTGAAAAAGGGACATATCCCAGAGCACATTGCAATCATTATGGATGGTAATGGAAGGTGGGCAAAGAAAAGAGCTATGCCTCGTATTGCTGGACATCATGAAGGAATGCAAGTAGTAAAAAAGATTACGAAATTTGCTAGTAAACTTGATGTAAAAGTGCTGACTCTTTATGCTTTTTCTACTGAGAACTGGAAAAGACCGAAAAAGGAAGTCGATTATTTAATGAAGCTTCCAGAAGAATTTTTAGGTACATTTTTACCAGAATTGATTGAAGAAAATGTACAAATTCGAGTGATTGGACAAAAAGATCGTCTTCCTACGCATACGCGCAGAGCGATGGAAAAAGCCATGGAAGATACAAAAGAGAACACGGGATTAATTCTCAATTTTGCGTTAAACTATGGAAGTCGCGATGAAATCGTTTCTGCTGTGCAACAGATGATGAAAGATAGTGAAAAAGGGAAAGTTCGTTCAGAAGATATAAATGAAGAAATGATTTCTTCATACTTAATGACAAGTACTTTACCTGATCCGGATTTGCTTATTCGTACAAGTGGAGAACTACGTATTAGTAATTTCATGCTATGGCAAATTGCATATTCGGAGCTTTGGTTTACAGATGTGTATTGGCCAGATTTTACCGAGGAACATTTGTTAAACGCGATTACAGACTTTCAACATAGAGGGCGCAGATTCGGAGGCGTGTAGAAAGAGAGGGTTTGGTAGTGAAACAGAGAATTATTACAGGAGTGATTGCTGCCGCGCTATTCATTCCCATCGTAATTTACGGTGGCGTGCCTTTTACAGCTTTAGTGTATGCACTCGCTTCTATAGGGTTATATGAATTAATTCGCATGAACAAGCTTACACTTATTTCGGTACCAACAGTTTTAGCTGCATTATTATTGTGGATTATTTTAGTTCCAAGTAATGCATCAGGATTGTTTGAGTGGATTGGATTAGATAAATTGGAAATCACATTTGTGATTGTTTTATTACTTTTATCATATACAGTCCTTTCGAAGAATACATTTACTTTTGACAATGCTGCATTTTTACTTATGGCAACAACATATGTTGCAATGGGATTCTTATATTTAAATGAGACAAGAATATTGGGAATCAAATATGTGTTTTATGCATTATTTGTCATTTGGGCAACTGATTCAGGCGCATATTTCATAGGGAAAGCAATTGGAAAAAGAAAATTGTGGCCAGAGATTAGTCCGAATAAAACGATAGAAGGTTCATTAGGCGGTATTGTTTGTGGTATTGTTGTTGCGTTTGTATATAATATGTTTTACCCAGTTGAAAACAGTGTGGGAATTTTAATTGTTGCTACAATCGCAATTTCTATTTTTGGACAAATTGGTGACTTAGTACAGTCTGCATTTAAGCGGCATTATGGCGTGAAGGATTCAGGTAAAATTTTACCTGGCCATGGCGGTATATTAGATCGAACAGATAGCTGGCTGTTTGTTTTACCAATTCTATATTTCTTATTACAATACATTTAATAAATGAACGAGGGGTTGGAGTCATGAAAAACATTAGTTTATTAGGTGCAAGTGGATCAATTGGAACGCAAACGTTAGATGTATTGCGCATGCACCCAGACCAATTCCGTCTCGTTGCTTTTTCTGTAGGAAAAAATATCGATTACGCAGTAAAAGTGATTCAAGAATTTTCTCCTCAGCTTGTTTCTGTACAAAGAGAAGAAGATGTTGTAAGCTTACAATCCGTTTCTGGAAATACAAAAGTAGTATATGGTGACAAGGGGTTATTAGAGGTAGCTCTTCATCCAGAAGCAGAAGTTGTAATAAATGCTGTTGTAGGTAGTGTAGGATTGTTACCAACACTTCGTGCAATTGAGGCAAAAAAAACAATTGGAATTGCAAATAAAGAAACATTAGTAACTGCAGGACATCTTGTCATGGAAGCGGCGCGAAAATACAATGTGTCATTACTTCCAGTAGATAGTGAACATTCAGCTATTTTTCAATGCTTGAATGGAGAAAATGAAAAAAGAATCTCGCGTTTAATTATCACTGCTTCAGGCGGGAGTTTTCGTGATAGAACGAGAGATGAATTGCATCATGTGACAGTAGAAGATGCGCTTCGTCATCCGAACTGGTCAATGGGTTCGAAAATTACAATTGATTCTGCTACAATGATGAATAAGGGGCTGGAAGTAATTGAAGCACATTGGCTTTTCGGCATTCCTTATGAGCAAATCGATGTTGTTTTACATAAAGAAAGCATTATTCATTCTATGGTTGAATTTGAAGATCGTAGTGTAATGGCGCAGCTCGGCTCACCAGATATGCGTGTACCAATTCAATATGCACTTACATATCCTGACAGGTTACCTCTTTCGGATACAAAACGGTTAAATCTATGGGAAATTGGAACGTTGCATTTTGAAAAAATGGATCAAGAGCGTTTCCGTTGCCTACGTTTTGCATATGAAGCTGGGAAGACGGGTGGGAGCATGCCAGCTGTAATGAATGCAGCAAATGAAGTAGCTGTAGCAGCCTTTTTACAAAAGAAAATTGGTTTCTTAGCAGTAGAAGACCTCATTGAAAAAGCAATGCACCATCACAATGTCATTGCACGTCCGAGCTTAGAAGAAATTCAGGAAATTGATGCGGCCACAAGACGGTTTGTGATGGAACAAATTTAGCAAAGGTGGTTATGGAATTGAATACAGCGATTGCCTTTATATTAATTTTTGGTGCACTGGTATTTTTCCATGAGCTAGGGCATTTATATTTCGCAAAAAGAGCTGGTATTTTATGTCGCGAGTTTGCAATTGGCTTTGGGCCAAAAATATTTTCATTTGAAAAGAATGAAACAGTTTATACGGTTCGACTGCTGCCTCTTGGAGGCTATGTTAGAATGGCTGGCGAAGATGCGGAAACAGTTGAATTAAAACCAGGTAAAAAAGTGGGACTTGTATTAAATGAAAACGAAGAGGTTGTAAAATTAGTTTTAGACGGGCGCGAAAAGTATCCGAATGTTCGCGTGATTGAAGTAGAACAAGCTGATTTAGAACATAGTCTCACAATCGCTGGTTACGAAGAGTACGAGGAAGAATTGCAAACATTTCGTATAAATGAAAAAGCTCGTATTGTTTCTGCGGGAGAAGAGATACAAATTGCTCCGTTTAACAGACAGTTTGGCTCTAAAACATTAGGACAGCGAGCGTTAACAATTTTTGCAGGTCCTGCTATGAACTTTGTCCTTGCATTTGTTATTTTCGTGATCCTTGGATTTGTACAAGGTGTTCCTGTTGATAAACCGATGGTTGGAAAAGTAATGAAAGATAGTGCTGCAGAACAAGCGGGATTGAAACAAGATGATATGATTCAAGCAATCGATGGGAAAGACACGAATACATGGAAAGATGTTGTAGCGATTGTACGTGAAAACCCAAATAAAGAAATTACGCTTCATGTAAAACGTGACAGCGAACAATTTAATGTAAAAGTAACGCCAACAGCTGATAAAGAGGGGAAAGAAAAGGTTGGTAGAATTGGTGTATACTCCCCTGTAGAGAAATCTATTTTTGGTTCTATTAAATCAGGTTTTGAACAGACGTATACATGGACGAAACTTATTTTTGACTCCATTATAAAATTGGTTACAGGTCAGTTTTCTATTAATGATTTATCAGGTCCTGTAGGAATTTATAATTTAACAGACCAAGTCGTGGACTATGGAATCACACGTGTTCTAAGTTTGGCGGCGGTTTTAAGTATAAATCTTGGTTTATTCAACTTATTACCGGTTCCAGCTCTTGATGGAGGACGCTTGTTCTTCTTCTTAATTGAGGCATTGCGCGGGAAACCGATTGATCGCCAAAAAGAAGGAATGGTGCACTTTATTGGGTTTGCATTATTAATGTTACTTATGTTAGTTGTAACGTGGAATGACATTCGCAAGTTTTTCTTATAAAATAGAGTAAAACTTGCAGTAAGTGTGAATCTCACAATATCTGTTGTGGATAGTGAATGAAATGAATAGAGCTCTGAGAGTTGTAATCCCTCACCTAATTTGAGGTGAGGGGTTTTACTGCGTATTAGAGTAAATTAAAGAGGTGCGAATAGATGAAACAAAGTATGGTATTTAGTCCTACATTACGTGAAGTGCCAGCAGATGCTGAGATTAAAAGTCATCAATTGCTGCTTCGCGCGGGATTTATGCGTCAAAACGCTTCTGGTATTTATAGCTTTTTACCACTTGGGCTGAAAGTATTGCATAAAGTAGAACATATTGTTCGTGAAGAAATGGAACGAGCGGGAGCGGTAGAATTATTAATGCCAGCATTACAAGCTGCTGAGTTATGGCAAGAATCAGGTCGATGGTATTCTTACGGTTCTGAGTTAATGCGTATGAAAGATCGTAACGATCGTGAGTTTGCATTAGGAGCAACGCATGAAGAAGTTATTACAGATCTTGTACGTGATGAGATTAAGTCTTACAAAAAGTTACCTTTAACACTATACCAAATCCAAACAAAATTCCGTGATGAGCAACGACCACGTTTTGGTTTATTACGCGGAAGAGAATTTTTAATGAAAGATGCGTATTCTTTCCATGCAACACAAGAAAGTTTAGATGAAGTTTATAACCGTCTATTCCAAGCGTATTCTAATATCTTTGCTCGTTGTGGTTTGAACTTCCGTGCAGTTATTGCCGATTCTGGAGCGATGGGTGGTAAAGATACTCATGAATTTATGGCGTTATCCGATGTAGGAGAAGATACAATCGCGTATTCTGATACATCTGATTATGCAGCAAATATTGAAATGGCTCCTGTTGTTGCTTCTTATACAAAGAGCGATGAAGCGGAAAAAGCGCTTGAAAAAGTAGCAACGCCAGATCAAAAGGCAATTGAAGAAGTATCTACATTCTTAAATATTGAGCCATCTCAGTGCATTAAATCAATGGTGTTTAAAGTAGATGAAAAATTCGTTGTTGTTCTTGTGCGTGGAGATCATGAAGTAAATGATGTAAAAGTGAAGAACGTATACGGTGCTTCAGTTGTTGAACTTGCTGCACACGAAGAGGTAAGAAACCTATTAAATTGTGAAGTAGGCTCTTTAGGACCAATTGGTGTTACAGGTGATGTTGAAGTTATTGCTGACCATGCGATAGCTGCAATTGCAAATGGTTGTTGTGGTGCAAATGAAGAAGGCTTCCACTATGTAAATGTAAATCCAGAACGTGACTTTAAGGTAAGTCAATATGCAGATTTACGCTTCATTCAAGAAGGAGATCAATCTCCGGATGGAAACGGAACAATTCGTTTTGCTCGTGGTATTGAAGTAGGACATGTATTTAAATTAGGAACACGCTATAGTGAAGCGATGAATGCGACATTCTTAGATGAAAATGGAAAAATGAAACCACTTATCATGGGTTGCTATGGCATTGGTGTTTCTCGTACAGTAGCAGCAATCGCTGAGCAATTTAATGACGAGAATGGTTTAATTTGGCCAAAAGCAGTTGCACCGTTCCATGTACATGTAATTCCAGTTAATATGAAATCTGATGCACAGCGTGAAGTGGGCGAAAATATATACAGTTCATTACAGGAGCAAGGTTATGAAGTATTATTAGATGATCGTGCAGAGCGTGCAGGTGTTAAATTTGCTGATGCGGATTTATTTGGTCTTCCGGTTCGCGTAACAGTTGGTAAAAAAGCAGATGAAGGTATTGTAGAAGTGAAAGTACGTGCGACAAACGAATCTGCAGAAGTAAAAGTTGAAGAACTTCACACATATATCGCTAATATTTTAAAATAAGAAGAGGTACCTCGTAATGAGGTACTTCTCTTTCTTTGTAGAGTAAGCTTTTTTTGAGAAGAAGGAAGAAACCTTTCTTTGCTGAAGGGAGCATTTCAATTTATAATAGCAGATGGAAGGAGGTTGCTTATGTCGTTAACAAATGAACAACAAGAGCGATTTCAAATTTTGCTCCAGCAGTTGCAAATACCGGAAGATCTTATCAATCAATATTTACAAGGTGGCGGTATTCAGAAGCTAGTTGTTGATAAAGTAAATAAAAGCTGGCATTTTGACTTACAGGTGCCACGTATTTTACCAACGGAATTATATGAATTGCTAGAAGCACAGCTCAAGCAGTCATTTTCTCATATTGCAAAAACGTCATTTGCACTAGAAACAGAAAATAAACAGTTTACGGAAGAACAGGTCAAGGCATATTGGCCACTTTGTACAGAGCGAATTATATTTTCACCTATGTTTGCGTATTTAAAAAAGCAACTTCCGCATGTAAATGGAGTGAAGTTGTTACTAAATGTGAATAATGAGTTGGAATCTACTGCGTTAAAGAAAAATCTTGCAAAGCCAGTAGGTGATCAATATGAAGTGTTTGGATTTCCGCGTTTTCAGCTTGAAACCAATATAAAACAGAATGAAGAGGAAGTTCAAAAGTTTCGTGAACAGACGCAGCAAGAGGATCGTCAGCGTGTGATACAAGCTATGGAAGAAATGGCCAAGAAGCAAACTGAAGAAAGCGACGTTGTACATGAAGGACCAATTGTACTTGGTTACCTCATTAAGTCTGATGAAGAAATTACGCCGCTGCGCGAAATCCAAGATGAAGAAAGACGAAAAACGGTCCAAGGTTATGTCTTCCATGTGGAAACAAAAGAACTTCGTAGTGGACGTACGTTATTAACGTTAAAAATAACAGATTATACGAATTCCATTATGATAAAAATGTTCTCACGTGATAAAGAAGATATTCCGTTGCTGCAATCCTTGAAAAAAGGAATGTGGATAAAAGCGCGAGGTTCGGTTCAAAATGATACGTTTGTTCGTGATCTAGTTATGATTGCAAACGATATTAACGAAATAACAGGACCTTCTCGTAAAGATAAAGCGCCTGAAGGAGAAAAACGAGTAGAGCTTCACCTGCACACACCAATGAGTCAAATGGATGCTGTTACCTCAGTATCTAAACTTGTTGCGCAAGCTGGAAAATGGGGACATGAAGCGATTGCTGTTACAGACCATGCTGTTGCACAATCATTCCCAGAAGCATATTCTGCAGGGAAAAAAGCCGGCATAAAAGTCATTTATGGAGTGGAAGCAAACTTAGTAAATGACGGTGTCCCAATTGCCTATAACGAAGAACACAGGTTGCTTGCCGATGAAACATACGTTGTCTTTGACGTCGAAACGACAGGGTTATCGGCTGTGTATGATACTGTTATTGAATTAGCAGCAGTAAAAGTCAAAGGCGGTGAAATTATTGATCGCTTTGAATCTTTTGCGAATCCACATCAACCGCTATCAGCTACGATTATTGAGTTAACTGGTATTACAGATGACATGTTGACTGATGCGCCAGAAGTAGGAGAAGTATTTGAAAAGTTTGAAGCGTGGATGGGTGATCATACACTTGTTGCCCATAACGCAAGTTTTGATATGGGATTCATAAATGTAGGATTTAAGAAATGTGGCTTAGACAAGCCTAAAAACCCAGTTATTGATACATTAGAGTTAGCTAGGTTCTTATTCCCAGAAATGAAGAATCATCGCTTAAATACGATGTGTAAAAAACTCGACATTGAATTAACGCAACATCACCGTGCGATTTATGATACGGAAGCAACGGGATATTTACTTGTAAAAATGTTGAAAGATGCCATTGAAAAGGGTTTTGAATATCACGATCAATTAAATGATAGCATGGGACAAGGTGATGCGTATAAACGTGGAAGGCCGAGTCATGTCACTTTGCTTGCAACATCCGATGAAGGTTTGAAAAATTTATACAAACTTGTTTCATATTCACATATCAATTATTTCTACCGTGTACCACGAGTACCAAGATCATTATTAAAAAAATATCGAGAAGGTATATTAGTTGGTACAGCTTGTGATAAAGGTGAAGTTTTTGAAGCAATGATGCAAAAGGCTCCTGAAGAGGTAGAGGAAATTGCACAGTTCTATGATTACATTGAGGTTATGCCTCCAGTGGTGTTGGGTCATTTAGTAGAGCGTGAGTTAGTTCGAGATGAAGGACAATTAAAAACAATCATTTCTAATTTAGTAAAATTGGGTGAAACATTAGGTAAACCAGTTGTTGCTACAGGAAATGTACATTATCTTGATCCAGAAGATGCAATGTACCGTAAAATTTTAGTAAGCTCACAGGGCGGGGCAAACCCATTAAATCGTCATTCATTGCCACCTGTATATTTTCGCACAACAGATGAAATGCTAGATTGCTTCTCGTTCTTAGGAGAAGAGAAAGCAAAAGAAATTGTTGTAGCCAATACACAAAAGATTGCATCATTGATTGGTGACGTTCATCCAGTAAAAGATGATTTGTACACACCGAAAATTGAAGGAGCAGACGACGAAACGCGTGATATGAGTTATAAAATGGCGCGTAGCATTTATGGGGAAGAGCTACCAGAAATCGTAGAAGCTCGTCTGGAAAAAGAATTAAAAAGTATCATTGGACATGGATTTGCCGTTATCTACTTAATTTCACATAAGCTTGTGAAAAAGTCGCTTGTAGATGGTTATCTTGTAGGTTCGCGTGGATCGGTGGGGTCATCATTCGTTGCGACAATGATGGAGATTACAGAAGTAAATCCATTACCTCCGCATTATGTATGTCCGAAGTGTAAGCAATCAGAGTTCTTCAATGACGGTTCTGTAGGTTCTGGTTTTGATTTACCTGATAAGGAGTGTCCAACATGTAATATTCCATATGTAAAAGATGGACATGATATTCCGTTCGAAACGTTCCTTGGTTTTAAAGGAGATAAGGTACCGGATATCGATTTGAACTTCTCCGGAGAATACCAACCACGTGCCCATAACTATACGAAAGTACTGTTTGGTGAGGATTATGTATATCGTGCTGGAACAATTGGTACGGTTGCGGAGAAAACAGCTTATGGTTATGTAAAAGGCTATGCCAATGATCATAATTTAACCATTCGGAATGCTGAGGTTGATCGTCTTGTCGCCGGTTGCACAGGGGTAAAACGTACAACAGGACAGCATCCAGGTGGAATTATCGTTGTGCCAGATTACATGGATATTTTTGATTTTTCACCGATTCAATTCCCTGCCGATTCGGTAGGAGCGGAGTGGAGAACGACACACTTTGACTTCCACTCTATTCATGATAATTTATTAAAACTGGATATTCTGGGACACGATGATCCGACCGTTATTCGTATGCTGCAAGATTTAAGTGGCGTGGATCCGAAAACAATACCAACAGATGATCCAGAAGTAATGAAAATCTTCTCTGGTCCAGAATCGTTAGGTGTAACAGAAGAGCAAATTAATTGTAAAACAGGTACACTTGGCATTCCGGAGTTTGGTACGAAATTCGTAAGGCAGATGTTAGAGGAAACAAAGCCAACGACATTCTCGGAGCTTGTCCAAATTTCTGGACTATCCCACGGTACAGACGTATGGCTTGGTAATGCGAATGAATTGATTTACAACGGTACATGTACACTAAGCGAAGTTATCGGTTGTCGTGATGATATTATGGTTTATCTGATTTACCAAGGATTAGATCCATCTTTAGCATTTAAAATCATGGAATCGGTACGTAAAGGTAAAGGTGTACCGGAAGAATGGGAAGAGGAAATGCGCAATAACAATGTACCTGGTTGGTATATTGATTCTTGTAAAAAGATTAAGTACATGTTCCCTAAGGCACATGCGGCAGCTTACGTACTAATGGCTGTACGTATAGCGTACTTCAAAGTACATTTTGCACTTCTATTCTATGCAGCATACTTTACAGTACGTGCAGATGACTTTGATGTAGAGGCAATGGTAAAAGGGTCAGCGTCAATCCGTGCGAGAATTGATGAAATTGCACAAAAAGGATTGGATGCTTCTCCTAAAGAGAAGAGTTTATTAACGGTATTAGAAATGACGCTTGAAATGTGCGAACGTGGTTATTCATTCCAAAAAGTTGATTTATATCGTTCGCATGCATCGGACTTTATTATTGATGGAGATACGTTGATTCCTCCATTTAATGCAATACCTGGTCTTGGTACAAATGCAGCCATAAGTATTGTTGAAGCACGTGAAAATGGTGAGTTTTTATCAAAAGAAGATTTACAACAGCGCAGTAAGGTTTCTAAAACAATTATTGAGTATTTAGATAGTCAAGGTTGTTTAGGTGATTTGCCAGATCAAAACCAATTGTCACTGTTCTAGTGGACTGGAAAAGTCTTTGCAAATCGGGATTTGCTATGGTATACTATTAACCGAGATAACCATGTCATGTATATTTTGCAAAAAAAAGAGTGGGGAAACCCACTCTTTCGTGTTACTATCTATGTTTTATCTACGTATGTAGGTGGGACATTTCTGTCGTATATACATATTTTGTTACAAGTTTTACTTCTTAAATTTGGTAATACTAAGACAGATATTCCCTGCTTAACAGCAGGGGCTTTTGTTAGCTAACGAGAAAGAATGAGATAGACCGTTTTATAATGAGGCGGAGTTTTTTCTTTCAAATGGTACATGGCGGCAGGAAGGAGGCTGTTTATGGATAAGAAAGTCACAGAAGTTGTTGAAGCACTTGCGCAGCCGATTGTTGAAGAGTTAAATCTTGAACTTGTAGATGTAGAATATGTGAAAGAAGGAAAAGACTGGTTCCTACGCGTATTCATCGATTCTGAGACAGGAGTAGACATTGAAGAATGCGGTGCGGTAAGTGAACGTTTAAGCGAAGCTTTAGATAAAGAGGATCCAATTCCTCATCTTTACTTTTTGGATGTATCATCTCCTGGAGCGGAACGCCCATTAAAGAAAGAAAAAGACTTCCAGCAAGCGGTAGGAAAGCAAGTGGCAATTAAAACATATGAGCCGATTGATGGTGAAAAGATGTTTGAAGGAAAGCTACTTTCCTATGATGGTACAACAATTACATTACTATTAACAATTAAAACACGTAAAAAAGAAATCCAAATTCCAATGGACAAAGTTGCGAATGCGCGACTTGCTGTTACGTTTTAGTAAGAAGGGGGATCTTCATGAGCACTGAGTTGTTAGATGCTTTGCTCGTATTAGAATCAGAAAAAGGTATTAGCAAAGATATTATTATTGATGCGATTGAAGCAGCTTTAATCTCTGCTTATAAACGCAATTTTAACCAAGCACAAAACGTTCGTGTTAGCTTTAACCCAGAAGTGGGAACAATTCAAGTTTTAGCACGTAAAGATGTTGTTGATAATGTGTTTGACCCACGTCTTGAAATCTCTGTAGAAGAAGCAAGACAAATTAATCCAAACTATCAAGATGGCGATGTACTAGAAATTGAAGTAACGCCAAAAGATTTCGGTCGTATTGCAGCACAAACTGCGAAACAAGTTGTAACACAACGTGTACGTGAAGCAGAACGCGGTGTTATTTATTCAGAATTTAGTGATCGTGAAGAAGACATCATGGTAGGTATTGTACAACGTCAAGATGCTCGTTTCATTTACGTAAGCTTAGGAAAAGTAGAAGCTTTATTACCTGTAAGCGAGCAAATGCCGAACGAACAATATAAGCCGCATGATCGTATTCGCGTTTTTATTACAAAAGTAGAAAAAACAACAAAAGGACCACAAATTTACGTATCACGTACACACCCAGGTCTTTTAAAACGTTTATTCGAAATTGAAGTTCCAGAAATTTATGATGGAACTGTAGAAATTCGTTCCGTAGCACGTGAAGCGGGCGATCGTTCTAAAATTTCTGTATATGCAGAGAATATCGATGTTGATCCAGTAGGTTCTTGCGTAGGGCCAAAAGGACAACGTGTACAACGCATCGTAGATGAGCTAAAAGGTGAAAAAATTGATATTGTTCGCTGGTCAAGTGATCCAGTTGAATATGTAGCGAACGCTTTAAGTCCATCACAAGTTGTATCAGTACTTGTGAATGAAGAGGAAAAAGCAACAACTGTTGTTGTTCCAGACCACCAGCTTTCATTAGCAATTGGTAAACGTGGACAAAATGCACGTCTTGCAGCTAAATTAACAGGCTGGAAAATTGATATTAAAAGCGAGTCTGATGCGAAACAACTTGGGATTGTAACAGAAGAAGACAACATGATCGCATTCGATTCAATTGAAGACGAAATCGAATAGAGGTGATGAGTGTGAGCAATCGAAAAGTTCCGTTACGAAAATGCGTCGCAACGCAAGAAATGAAATCAAAACGAGAGCTCGTTCGCATTGTTCGTTCCAAAGAGGGCGAAGTGTCCATTGATTTAACTGGAAAGAAATCAGGACGCGGTGCATATTTGTCAAAAGACAAAGAATGCATTATTCAAGCGCAGAAGAAAAATATTTTGGAACATCATCTAAAAGCGAAGATCGACAGTTCTCTGTACGAAGAGCTTCTTGAGCTTGTTGAGAAGGAGTCGAAATAAGTGTCCGATTGGAAATCGTTTTTAGGGCTAGCAAACCGCGCCCGAAAAATTATTTCGGGTGAAGAACTCGTTTTAAAGGAAGTACGAAGTGGCAAGGCGAAGTTGGTATTGCTTTCTGAAGATGCGTCAGCGAACACTACAAAACGCATCACTGATAAGACCACGTACTACAACATACCAATGAGAAAAGTCGAAAATCGACAACAATTAGGGCATGCGATTGGGAGAGACGAGCGAGTCGTTGTAGCTGTGTTAGATGAGGGCTTTGCGAAAAAGCTGCGTAGCATGCTCGATACAACTTACCGGGGGTGAAGGTATGAGTAAAATTCGAGTGTATGAATATGCAAAGAAGCACAATATCTCAAGTAAAGACATTATTACAAAACTAAAAGAAATGAATATCGAGGTTTCGAATCATATGACAATGTTAGACGATGAAGTAGTAAACAAATTAGATAATCAATATAATACTGGAACAGAAAAACCTTCTGTTGCAGATGAGTTTGAAGTAGAAGAAAAAGTTGTTCGCAGTAAAAAGAACAGCAATAAGAAAAAGAAAAAAGGCAAAGGAAATGAAGACAAACGTCAAGAAAACTTTGCTGGAAGACAACAAACACAAGTTGTAGAAACACCAGATAAAATTACTTTCTCTGGAACACTTACAGTAGGTGATCTTGCTAAAAAACTAAGCAAAGAGCCATCTGAACTTATTAAAAAGCTCTTTATGCTAGGTATTATGGCTACAATTAACCAAGATTTAGATAAAGATACAATTGAGCTACTTGCTAGTGATTACGGTATTGAAGTAGAAGAAGAAGTAATTGTAAGTGAAACTGAGTTTGAAACATTCATCGATGAGCAAGACGATGAAGAAAACTTAAAAGAGCGTCCAGCTGTTGTTACAATTATGGGACACGTTGACCATGGTAAAACAACATTACTTGACTCTATCCGTAATTCAAAAGTAACTGCTGGCGAAGCTGGTGGAATCACACAGCACATTGGTGCATACCAAGTTGAAGTAAATGACAAGAAAATTACATTCTTAGATACACCAGGTCACGCGGCATTTACAACGATGCGTGCTCGTGGTGCACAAGTAACAGATATTACAATTCTTGTTGTAGCGGCAGATGACGGTGTTATGCCACAAACAGTTGAAGCAATTAACCATGCGAAAGCAGCAGGAGTACCGATTATTGTTGCTGTGAATAAGATGGATAAACCAGCAGCAAATCCAGACCGTGTAATGCAAGAGTTAACAGAGTACGAATTAGTTCCAGAAGCTTGGGGCGGCGACACAATTTTCGTACCAATCTCTGCAATTCAAGGCGAAGGAATTGACAACTTATTAGAAATGATTCTACTTGTAAGTGAAGTAGAAGAATATAAAGCAAATCCAAACCGTTATGCAACTGGTACTGTAATCGAAGCACAGCTTGATAAAGGTAAAGGAACAATCGCAACATTACTTGTACAAAATGGTACACTTCGAGTAGGAGATCCAATTGTTGTTGGAACATCATTCGGGCGTGTTCGTGCGATGGTAAGTGATATTGGCCGTCGTGTGAAAGTTGCTGGTCCATCTACTCCTGTTGAAATTACAGGTTTAAATGAAGTTCCACAAGCAGGCGATCGCTTCATGGCATTTGCTGATGAGAAGAAAGCACGCCAAATTGGTGAATCACGTGCACAGCAAGCATTACTTGCACAGCGCGGTGAAAAATCTAAATTAAGCCTTGAAGATTTATTCCAACAAATCCAAGAAGGCGAAATGAAAGAAATTAACCTAATTGTGAAAGCAGACGTACAAGGTTCTGTAGAAGCAATGGCAGCATCACTTCGTAAGATTGATGTTGAAGGTGTAAAAGTAAAAATCATCCATACAGGCGTAGGTGCAATTACAGAATCTGATATTATTTTAGCTTCTGCATCTAATGCAATTGTAATTGGATTTAACGTACGTCCAGATGTGAACGCAAAACGTACAGCTGAGTTAGAAAACGTTGATATTCGCTTACACCGTATCATTTACAAAGTAATCGAGGAAATCGAGGCAGCAATGCAAGGTATGCTTGATCCAGAATTCGAAGAAAAAGTAATTGGTCAAGCGGAAGTTCGTCAAACGTTCAAAGTAACAAAAGTTGGAACAATCGCTGGATGTTATGTAACAGACGGTAAAATTACACGTGATAGCGGCGTACGTATTATCCGTGATGGCGTAGTAATTTATGAAGGACAACTTGATACGTTAAAACGTTTCAAAGACGATGTAAAAGAAGTTGCACAAAACTATGAATGTGGTATTACAATTGAGAAATACAACGATCTTAAAGAAGGGGACATCATTGAAGCGTACATTATGGAAGAAGTGAAGCGATGATTATCGCTTCACTCTCGTTCGAATGTATAATTTATGATGTGCATTCTTTAAAAGAGAAACGAGCAATTTTACAACGTGTGTTAACTCGTGTGAAACAGCGTTACAATGTGGCTGTTTCTGAAGTAGGACACCAAGATGTATGGCAACGTACAGAAATTGCAATTGTTTCCGTATCCTCAAATCGTGTTGTCTGCGAGAAAGAAATGAATCGTGTACTTGAGTACATTGATTCATTTCCTGAGATTGAACGTACGATAACGCAATTGGAATGGTATTGAATGAGGTGAATAGTTATGAAACTACGTGCGAACCGTGTGGGCGAGCAAATGAAAAAAGAATTAGGCGACATCATTAGTCGTAAAATTAAAGACCCACGTGTTGGATTTGTTACAGTAACAGATGTACAAGTGAGTGGAGATTTACAAATTGCTAAAGTATATATTTCTGTTTTAGGAGACGAAGAGCAGAAAGAAAATACATTAAAGGGTTTAGCGAAAGCGAAAGGCTTTATTCGTTCAGAAATTGGCCAACGTATTCGTCTTCGTAAAACACCGGAGATTTCCTTTGAATTTGATGAGTCTATCGGATATGGTCATCGAATTGATACACTTTTACATGAAATTAATAAAGACGGTAAACGTGAAGAATAATGGATAGACATTTGTCTATCCATTTTTTCAATGGAAAGTAAGTTTTGCGTACAAGTGTGCGTGTTCAAAAAAGAAGGTAAAGAGCGCCGAGCAGTTTGAGGTACAGGAGCTAGGAGGATATGAAGTGCAGATGGACCTACATGTCTACTGGACTGGCAATGTAACGAAGAAATGCTATGGCTATCCTTACCTGACTTTCTGAACATCATCTACAAAAGTATAATGATGAGGTGAACATATGGAAGGTGTATTATTATTACATAAACCAAAAGGAATGACATCACACGATTGTGTATTTAAGTTAAGAAAGATATTGCGTGAAAAGAGAATTGGCCATACAGGAACATTAGATCCAGATGTGACAGGCGTATTACCAATCTGTGTAGGGCGTGCCACAAAGATTGCACAATTTTTAACGAGTGAAACAAAAACATATGAAGGTGAAGTTACACTAGGCTTTTCAACAACAACTGAAGACGCTTCTGGTGAAGTAGTGGAAAAACAAGAAGTAAATCGCGTCATTACACGTACGGAAGTGGAAGGCGTATTAGCAGAATTAACAGGTACAATTGAACAAGTACCGCCTATGTATTCAGCTGTAAAAGTAAACGGAAAGAAACTATATGAATATGCAAGAGCAGGACAAGAAGTTGAACGCCCAGTTCGTACAATAACGATCCATGAATTTGTGTTACTTGATGATCGTGAAGTATTTGAAGGGGAGAATATTTCATTCCGCTTCCGTGTTACATGTAGCAAAGGAACGTATGTGAGAACATTAGCGGTTATGATTGGTGAAAAACTAGGATTCCCAGCACATATGTCACATCTTGTGCGAACAGCTTCAGGAGAATTTTTGCTAGAAGATTGCATATCATTTGAAGAAATTGAAGAAAACATGCAAAATGGAACAGTAGAATCTATTTTTATCTCAATTGATGAGGCATTAAGTAAATTTCCAAAAATGATTGTAGATGAAAAACAAACAGAAAAGGTGAAAAATGGTATGTTTTTAAAGAATGAACTGCAAGTGACAGCGCCGTTTATTACAGTATTTGATAAAAACGAACGTTGCTTAGCAATTTATGAACATCATCCAAAACACCCTGGCATGTTAAAGCCAATGAAAGTACTTGTGAATAATCAGGAACTAAAGCTATAATGAATTATTAGAAGGATTATTACAGAAAAAGGTGAATTCAAGCGTGAAACTCATTCATTTAACTCATCCACATGAACAAAATAAATTAGAATTACCACCAACTGTAATGGCATTAGGATTTTTTGATGGCATTCATTTAGGACATCAACGTGTGATTCGAACAGCAAAAAAAATAGCGGATGAAAGAGGATATAAAAGTGCTGTCATAACGTTTCATCCACACCCATCTGTTATATTAGGGAAAAAAGAAGCGCATGTGGAGTACATTACACCTATGAGCATTAAAGAAAAAGTAATTGCAAGCTTAGGGATTGATATGTTATATGTGGTGAAATTCGATGAAGTATTTGCTGGATTGTTACCACAACAGTTTGTAGATGAATATATTATTGGGCTAAATGTAAAGCATGTAGTAGCAGGCTTTGATTATTCATATGGACGTTTAGGAAAAGGGACGATGGAGACTTTACCATTTCATGCACGAGGGGAGTTTACACAGACCGTGATTGAAAAAGTTGAATTTCAAGAAGAAAAAGTAAGTTCCACAGCATTACGAAAATTGATTCGAGATGGAGAAATGGAACAAATTCCATCTATTTTAGGCAGAGCTTATACAGTAGAAGGAACGGTTGTTCACGGAGATAAACGTGGACGTCAAATTGGTTTTCCAACAGCTAATGTAGCTTTAAGTGATGAATACCTTCTGCCACCTGTTGGAGTGTATGCAGTAAGATTAAAAGTTCATGATGAGTGGCATGATGGTGTATGTAATATCGGTTATAAACCAACTTTTAAAGAGGCGGAGCGTAAGTTATCTATTGAAGTGCATTTATTCGATTTCAATGAGGATATATATGATCAAATTGTTACTGTTGAGTGGCATATGCGTATTCGAGAAGAGAAAAAGTTTAATGGCATCGATGAGTTAGTTGCACAAATTGCACAAGACAAAATGACGGCGCAAGAATATTTTAGTACCGCAAAGAATATGCTTGCTTTTTCCAATGAAAAGTAGTATTCTATGTTATGTACTTTATGACAACCATTGCTTGGCATTGCGACTCACCGACGCTTGCTAGGGAATTGGTGGTTTAATTATTAGGAGGTGAAATAGGATGGCTTTAACACAAGAGCGTAAAAATGAAATCATTGCACAATTTAGAACTCATGAGACTGATACTGGTTCTCCAGAGGTTCAAATTGCTGTCCTAACGGAGCAAATTAACACTCTAAACGAGCACTTACGTACTCACAAGAAAGATCATCATTCACGCCGTGGTCTATTAAAGATGGTTGGTAAACGTCGTAACTTACTTACTTACCTTCGTAATAGCGATATCACACGTTACCGTGAATTAATCACAAAGCTTGGCTTACGTCGATAGTCAAAGAAGCGGGAATATTCCCGCTTTTTTGTTAGGTAAAAATATATCTTCTACTCTTTATAGCTTACTTCATTTTCGGCAATACTAGAGGAAGAATATTGTGATAGACTATCCATTTACATAGAAGAATTGAATATTTTAAATTGAGAGGGGTACTTAAATGAGTCAAGAAAAGCAAGTCTTCTCGATAGATTTAGCTGGTCGTCAGCTAACAATTGAAACCGGTCAGCTTGCAAAACAAGCAAACGGAGCAGTATTAGTAAGATATGGCGACACAGCGGTTCTATCTACAGCAACTGCATCAAAAGAGGCAAAAAATGTAGATTTCTTCCCGCTTACAGTAAACTATGAAGAACGTTTATATGCAGTCGGAAAAATCCCAGGCGGTTTTATTAAGCGTGAAGGCCGTCCGAGTGAAAAAGCAATTTTAGCAAGTCGTTTAATTGACCGACCAATTCGTCCGCTTTTCGCAGATGGTTTCCGTAATGAAGTACAAGTTGTCAGCATCGTAATGAGTGTTGATCAAAATTGTTCTTCTGAGATGGCAGCTATGCTTGGTTCTTCATTAGCGTTATCGATTTCAGATATCCCATTTGAAGGTCCAATCGCGGGTGCAACAGTTGGTCGTATTGACGGCGAATTCATTATTAATCCAACAGTAGAACAACAAGAGAAAAGTGATATTCACCTTGTTGTAGCTGGTACGAAAGATGCAATTAACATGGTAGAAGCGGGAGCGGATCAAGTACCTGAAGAAACGATGTTAGAAGCAATTATGTTTGGTCATGAAGAAATTAAACGTCTAATTGCTTTCCAAGAAGAGATTGTACAAGCTGTAGGTAAAGAGAAAACAGAAGTACAACTTTATGAAGTGGATGCTGAGCTTAATCAAGCAGTACGTGCAATGGCTGAGCAAGACATGCATTCAGCAATTCAAGTGCACGAAAAACATGCACGTGAAGATGCGATTAATGAAGTGAAAAAACGTGTAATTGAGCATTATGAAGCGCAAGAAGCTGATGCTGAAACATTAGGACAAGTAAATGAGATTTTATATAAAATTGTAAAAGAAGAAGTACGTCGTCTTATTACAGTTGAAAAAATCCGCCCAGATGGACGTAAAGGTGATGAAATTCGTCCTTTAGCATCAGAGGTAGGTATTTTATCTCGTACGCATGGTTCTGGCTTGTTTACACGTGGACAAACACAAGCACTAAGTATTTGTACACTAGGCGCATTAGGAGATGTACAAATTTTAGATGGTCTAGGTGTAGAAGAATCTAAACGCTTTATGCACCATTATAATTTCCCATCCTTTAGTGTTGGTGAAACAAGACCGATGCGTGGACCAGGTCGTCGTGAAATTGGTCACGGTGCATTAGGTGAGCGTGCTCTTGAACCAGTTATTCCATCCGAGCAAGATTTCCCATATACAGTTCGTCTTGTATCTGAGGTTTTAGAATCGAATGGTTCTACTTCACAAGCAAGTATTTGTGGTAGTACTTTAGCGATGATGGATGCTGGTGTGCCACTAAAAGCACCGGTTGCGGGTATTGCAATGGGTCTAGTGAAATCTGGTGAGCACTACACAATTTTAACTGATATTCAAGGTATGGAAGATCACTTAGGTGATATGGACTTTAAAGTAGCAGGTACAGCACAAGGTGTAACTGCATTACAAATGGATATTAAAATTGATGGCTTATCTCGTGAAATTTTAGAAGAAGCATTACAACAAGCTAAGATTGGTCGTATGCACATTCTAGATCATATGTTATCTGCTATTGCTGAGCCTCGTAAAGAGCTATCTGCATATGCTCCAAAAATTATTACAATGACAATTAATCCGGATAAAATCCGAGATGTTATTGGACCAAGCGGTAAACAAATTAACAAAATCATTGAAGAAACTGGCGTGAAAATTGATATTGAGCAAGATGGTACGGTCTTTATTTCATCAATTGATCAAGAGATGAATGAAAAGGCGAAGAAAATCATTGAAGATATCGTACGCGAAGTACAAGTAGGCGAAATTTACTTAGGAAAAGTAAAACGTATTGAAAAATTCGGTGCCTTCGTTGGACTATTCAGTGGCAAAGATGGACTTGTTCATATTTCTGAACTTGCACTTGAGCGTGTAGGGAAAGTAGAAGATGTTGTGAAAATCGGTGACGAGATTTCAGTAAAAGTTATCGAGATTGACAAACAAGGTCGTGTAAATCTATCTAGAAAAGTATTGCTAAAAGAAGAGCAAGAAAAAGAAGCAGCAAAAGAAGAAAATACACAAGAACAAAAATAAGGAAAAAGCCAAATTTTGGCTTTTTTTTGTTATATAAAAAAATATAAGCAATATAGATTTTTATATAAGAAGGTATAGTTTTCAGCATAACGCTCAAATTAACAAAGATAAGAAGAGAATGGATTTTCTCTTTTGGGATAGTTAATGGGAGGGATTATATGAGAACTCGTATATTTATATGTATATCTATATTCTTTTTTTGTATAGGAGTATGTTCGTATTCAGTATTTGCCAATGATGATCTATATGAAGAAATTCAGAAACAGGCGAAGCTGCATTTAATTGCTCCTCAAAATGCAATGATTGATAAAATTTGGAAAGCGACGCCAGGGTATAATGGGAAAGAAATTGATACTGAGGCATCATATAATAATATGAAGAAGTTAAAGAAGTTTGATGAAAAGAAACTTGTTTTCCGGGAAGTATCACCTAGTGTTCATTTAGAAGATTTATCACCATCTCCAATTTATCGTGGGCATCCACAGAAGAAAATGGTTGGACTAACGATAAATGTTGCTTGGGGCAATGAATATCTTCCGCGTATATTAGAGACATTGAAAAAACATGATGTAAAGGCAACGTTCTTTTTAGAAGGTCGCTGGGTAAAAGAAAATTTAAGATTTGCGAAGATGATTGTGGATGCAAATCAAGAGGTAGGGAATCATTCCTATACGCACCCTGATATGAAAACACTATCTACAAATGAAATACAAGAACAATTACAAAAGACAAATCAAATCATTGAGGCAGCTACTAATCAAAAAGTAAGATGGTTTGCACCACCGAGTGGAAGCTTTCGTGATGAAGTTGTAAAGGTAGCAGATGACTTAAAGATGGGAACGATTATGTGGACGGTTGATACAATTGATTGGAAACATCCAGGGCCTGAGGTGCTCTTGCAACGGGTCATGGGAAAAATACATCCGGGTGCTATTGTATTGATGCATCCTACTTCCTCAACAACGGAAGCATTGGATACGATGATTATGCAATTAAAAAAACAAGGGTATAAAGTAGGGAATATTACAGAATTACTAGATGAAAAACGCATCGATTAAATACATTTGCATGACATTCATGCCCAAACTTGTTATCATTAAATAATAGCAATTATTTAGAGAAACTGGCATTAGGAGGAAAGTTTTTGATTAAAAAATATACTTGTAAAAATGGTGTAAGAATCGTTATGGAGAATATCCCAACTGTCCGTTCAGTTGCGATTGGTATATGGATCCATGCAGGTTCAAGAAATGAAAATGAGAAAAACAATGGGGTTTCGCACTTTTTAGAACACATGTTTTTTAAAGGAACAGAGACGCGTAGTGCGAGAGAAATTGCAGAATCATTTGATAGCATTGGTGGGCAAGTAAATGCATTTACTTCAAAAGAATATACATGCTATTATGCAAAAGTGTTAGATGAGCATGCGAAATATGCACTAGATGTTTTAGCGGATATGTTCTTTAATTCAACATTCGATGAAGAAGAATTGAAAAAAGAGAAGAATGTTGTATTTGAAGAAATTAAAATGTATGAAGATACGCCAGATGATATCGTACATGATATGTTAACGAAAGCAACATATGAAACGCATCCGCTAGGATATCCAATCTTAGGAACAGAGGAAACACTTGAAACGTTTACGGGTGATACACTGCGTCAATATATTAAAGATCATTATACACCTGAAAATGTTGTTGTATCGATTGCTGGAAATATTGATGAAACATTTGTGCAAACAGTGGAACAATATTTTGGTAACTACGAAGGAACAACAAATCGTGAACAAGTACATAGCCCGATTTTCCATTTCAATAAGGTTGCTCGTAAGAAGGAAACAGAGCAAGCACATTTATGCTTAGGTTTCCAAGGATTGCAAATGGGGCATGAAGATATTTATAACTTAATTGTGCTAAATAATATATTAGGTGGCAGTATGAGTAGTCGCTTGTTCCAAGAGGTACGTGAACAACGCGGTTTAGCATACTCCGTGTTCTCTTATCATTCTTCTTATGAAGATACTGGAATGTTAACACTGTATGGTGGGACAGGAAATCAACAATTAGATACGCTGTATGATACAATGCAAGAAACGTTAGAAACATTGAAAAATACAGGTATCACGGAGAAAGAACTCGTTAATAGTAAAGAACAGCTTAAAGGAAACTTAATGCTAAGTTTAGAGAGCACAAATAGTCGTATGAGCCGCAATGGTAAAAATGAATTACTTCTTAGAAAACATCGTTCTCTTGATGAAATTATTGAGAGTGTAAACAGTGTGACGAAAACAAATGTAGATACATTGATCCGCGATATGTTTACAAATGAATTTTCTGCAGCGCTTATTAGTCCAAATGGCGAGTTGCCAAAGGGAATGAAATAAAGAGAAATAACCGTATCTCGTGTTAAAGAGATACGGTTATTTTTTATCCCGTTATTCGCAGGCAGTAAGGTGCCTATCTCAAAATTCAGTGGAAGTAAAGAGATAAATCGATCGTAAAATTCTGGTTATTTTTTTTAGGCATGTAGAATAGGTACTTATTATAGAGTGTTGCTTCACATGAGCTGAATAAGGGGGAGAGTCCTATGCGTTTGAGTGAATTAAGTGGAAAGGAAATTGTAGACTTGGAACGTGCGGAAAAAATGGGAGTTTTAGGCCATGCAGATTTAGAAATTAATGAGAAGGATGGAAAGATTCAAGCTCTCATCATACCTGTTGGAAAATGGGGAGGTTTTAAAAGGGAGCAGCAGGAAGTGCGGGTAGAATGGAGCAGGATTAAGAAAGTTGGGCATGATATGATTATTTTTGACCTTGCGAATCATTCGGGGTCAAAATAAAAGATAACCATTTTGGTTGTCTTTTTCTTTTTTTATCCTGCTATTCGTGGATCATAATCTATCACCTCAAAGTGCAGCGAAAGCAAAGAAGTTAGACGGGGGATTAATTGCAAGTAAAATCCTTGCTGATTAAAGTTTCACTTTATAAACTATCAAATATTTAGAAATAATGTATGCTTTTTGTTTTGCAATCACCTCTAACTCGTACGGTACATATGATGTGGAGGAAAAAGAAAAAGTAGGCGCTTTTCATATAAATGAAAGAAAAAGAAGGTGAATTAGAGAATGTTGACTGAGATGCACATTGCTGTCATAGGGGGAGATGCAAGACAGCTAGAGGTGATTCGCAAGTTAGTTGAACTTGATGCGAAACTTTCATTAATAGGGTTTGACCAATTAGATCATGGTTTTACAGGGGCAGCAAAAGAGAGTATGCAAGATCTAGATTTCACTTCTTTAGATGCAATTATTTTGCCGGTAGCAGGAACAAATGCAAAAGGGGAAGTAGATACTATTTTTTCAAATGAAAAAGTTTCGATTACAAAAGAACAAATTGAAAAAACGCCAGCAAATTTTACTATATATTCAGGGATTGGTACACCATATTTGGAGAGTATTGTAGCGACTACCAATCGAAAACTTGTAAAGTTATTCGATCGTGATGATGTAGCAATCTACAATTCTATTCCAACAGTAGAAGGAACATTAATGATGGTTATTCAACATACAGACTATACGATTCATGGTTCGAATGTCATGGTTTTAGGATTTGGTAGAACTGGGATGAGTGTAGCTAGAGCTTTTCAATCATTAGGAGCGCATGTCAAAGTAGGAGCAAGGCGTTCGGAACATATCGCTCGTATTTCGGAAATGATGTTTTCTCCTTTTTATATGCAGGATATTGAGAAGGAAGTAAGTGACATTGATATTGTGATTAATACAATTCCGCATCTTGTTGTAACGGCAAGAGTTATTTCACGGATGCCAGCGCACACTTTAATTATTGACTTAGCTTCTAAGCCAGGTGGTACGGATTTTCGTTATGCGGAGAAGCGAGGAGTTAAAGCTTTGTTAGCACCTGGTCTTCCGGGAATTGTTGCACCGAAAACGGCGGGGCAAATTTTGGCTAATGTTCTTTCTCAGCTATTAACAGTAGATATGATTGCAAGAGAGGAGAATGGGAAATGAGCTTGAAAGGGAAACGGATTGGTTTTGGATTTACAGGTTCACATTGTACGTATGCAGAAGTTATGCCGCATTTAGAGAAATTGATTGCAGAAGGGGTGGAAGTACTGCCAGTTGTCTCCTACACCGTACAAACGACAAATACTAGATTTGGTGAAGGGGAAGAGTGGATTGGAAAAATTGAAGAAATAACAGGAAACAAGGTTATTAATTCTATTGTAGGAGCAGAACCACTTGGCCCGAAAATCCCGTTAGATTGCATGGTGATTGCTCCATTAACAGGAAATTCAATGAGTAAATTTGCGAATGCAATGACAGATTCTCCAGTTTTAATGGCAGCGAAGGCAACGCTCCGAAATGGAAAGCCGGTTGTATTAGCTGTTTCAACGAATGATGCCCTTGGGCTCAATGGGGTAAATCTCATGCGTTTAATCGCTACCAAACATATTTATTTTGTTCCATTTGGGCAAGATGCACCGGAGAAAAAGCCGAATTCAATGGTAGCTCGAATGGAGTTGCTTGAAGATACAATAATAGAAGCGCTAGAAGGGAAACAATTACAACCAGTTGTTGTAGAAAAATTCAGATATATGAATTAAAAAACGAAAAAAAACAGACAATTTTTTATGAAACCATCATTCTTACCGCAGAATATGATAAAATTAACGTTATTAAGATTAGAAGGGGTACTTTATACCCCTTCTAATTCTAAGTATAGAAGGATTGGTATCTAGAAAGGGGCATAGTGATGGAAAAGCAAAAAACTTTTCATGTCGCTGTAGTTGGAGCAACCGGCGCAGTTGGTGAACAAATGTTAAATACTTTAGAGAAACGAGAATTTCCAATTGGGAAGTTAACGTTACTTTCATCTAAACGATCTGCAGGCAAGAACCTTGTATTTAAAGGAGAAGAATTCACAGTTCAAGAAGCAACGCCTGAAAGCTTTGAGGGAGTGGATATTGCACTTTTTAGTGCAGGTGGATCTGTATCGAAACAATTAGCGCCAGAAGCAGCAAAACGCGGTGCAATTGTTGTTGATAATACAAGTGCATTCCGCATGACAGAAAATGTGCCACTTGTTGTACCCGAAGTAAATGAAAATGACTTAAAAGAACATAATGGTATTATTGCAAATCCAAACTGTTCTACAATTCAAATGGTAGTCGCTCTTGAACCAATTCGTCAGCAATTTGGTTTAAAACGAGTAATCGTTTCCACATATCAAGCTGTGTCTGGTGCAGGTGCTGCTGCAATCGAAGAGCTTCATGAACAATCACAAGCAATCTTAAATGGGGAAGAAGTAAAAGCGAATGTTTTACCTGTATCAGGTGACAAAAAACATTTCCCAATCGCGTTTAATGCTATCCCGCAAATTGATAAGTTTCAAGATAATGGATTTACATTTGAAGAAATGAAAATGATTAATGAAACGAAAAAAATTATGCATATGCCTGAGTTAGAAGTTGCAGCAACATGCGTACGTTTACCAGTTGTATCAGGACACTCTGAGTCTGTTTACATTGAAGTGGACAAAGAAGGTGTTACAGTAGAAGAAATGAAAAGCTTACTTTCAAATTCAGAAGGTGTTGTACTGCAGGATGATCCAGCAGTACAATTATACCCAATGCCATCTACTGCAGTAGGTAAAAATGAAGTATTCGTTGGACGAATTCGTAAAGATTTAAATAATGAAAAAGGATTCCATCTTTGGGTCGTATCTGATAACTTATTAAAAGGTGCTGCATGGAACTCTGTTCAAATTGCAGAGCGATTAGTAAAATTACAATTAGTGTAAACGGCTAAGAGAAGGTGCAAAAAATGAAAATTATTGTTCAAAAATTTGGTGGGACATCTGTACGTGATGAAAATGGACGTAAGCATGCACTTCACCATATTAAAAAATCATTAGATGCTGGTTATAAAGTAGTTACGGTTGTATCAGCTATGGGACGTAAAGGTGAACCATATGCAACAGATACATTATTAAACCTTGTGAATCAAGAGAAATCTAGTATTTCAAAACGCGAACAGGATTTATTATTATCATGTGGAGAATTAATCTCTGCAATCGTCTTCTCAAATATGTTAAATGAAAACGGAGTAAAAGCAGCGGCTTTAAATGGTGCACAAGCTGGTTTTGTAACAAATGCTGATTTTACAAATGCGAAGATTATTGAAATGAATTGTGATCGTATACATGAAGAGTTACAAAACACAGATGTTGTTGTTGTTACTGGATTCCAAGGGCAAACGAAAGAAGGCGATACGACAACACTTGGACGCGGAGGTAGTGATACTTCAGCTTCAGCATTAGGTGTTGCGCTTCACGCTGAATATATTGATATTTTCACCGATGTAGAAGGTGTAATGACTGCTGATCCACGTATTGTAAAAGATGCACGTCATCTTCAAAACGTAACATATAATGAAATTTGTAACATGGCTTATCAAGGTGCAAAAGTTGTTCATCCGCGTGCAGTTGAAATCGCTATGCACGCAAAGGTACCACTTCGTGTGCGTTCTACGTATTCTGATAATGAAGGAACACTTATTGCCGCATATGATGGTGCTACAAAGGGCCGTGATGTAGAAGAGCGACCTGTTACAGGAATCGCTCATGTATCAAACGTGACACAAATTAAAGTGGTTGCAAAAGAAGGATCGTATGATCTACAACAGCGTGTTTTTAAAGAAATGGCGAGTGAAGGAATTAGCGTTGACTTAATTAACATTTCGCCTACAGGTGTGGCTTATACAGTGAATGATCATGTATCGGGCCTTGCAGTTGACGTTCTACGTAAGCTTGGATATGAACCAATCGTAACGGAACATTGTGCGAAAGTATCCATTGTAGGAGCGGGAATGGCAGGTATACCAGGAGTTACAGCGAAAATTGTCACAGCGCTGGCAGAAAAAGGTGTAACAATTTTACAATCTGCCGATAGTCATACGACAATTTGGGTGCTTGTGAAAGAAGTAGATTTAGTGGAAGCTGTGAATGCATTACATAGTGCATTTGAGCTTTCTAAAGAAAAGCAACTGGAACAATAAGGAGTGAGACCATGATAGATTTTGGGACAATTGCAACAGCGATGGTAACACCGTTTGATAAAAACGGAAATGTCGACTTTGCAAAGACAACTAAATTGGTAAATTATTTAATTGATAACGGTACAACAGCAATCGTGGTAGGAGGAACAACTGGAGAGTCTCCTACATTATCATCAGAAGAAAAAGTAGCGTTATATCGCCATGTCGTATCTGTTGTCGATAAAAGGGTGCCCGTAATCGCTGGAACAGGTAGCAATAATACACATGCTTCTATTGAATTAACGAAAAAAGCAACAGAAGTTGGTGTTGACGCAATTATGCTAGTAGCACCGTATTATAATAAACCGAGCCAAGAGGGAATGTATCAGCATTTTAAAACAATTGCTGAAAGTACTGAACTTCCGGTTATGTTATACAATGTTCCAGGGCGATCTATTGTACAAATCTCCGTTGATACAGTTGTTCGTTTATCAGAAATACCAAACATTGTTGCAATTAAAGATGCTGGCGGCGATGTATTATCAATGACAGAAATCATTGAAAAAACAGCGGACGACTTTGCTGTATACAGCGGTGATGACGGTTTAACGTTACCAGCTATGGCAGTTGGAGCTAAAGGTATTATTTCTGTTGCCTCTCATGTTATTGGAAATGAAATGCAAGAAATGATTGCGGCGTTCCAAGCAGGAGATTTCAAAAAAGCACAGAAATTGCATCAATTACTTGTAAAAGTAACAAATGCGCTATTTATGGCACCGAGCCCAACACCAGTAAAAACAGCGTTACAAATGGTTGGATTAGATGTAGGCTCTGTACGTCTACCACTTCTTCCGTTAACAGAAGAAGAAAGACTAACATTGCAGGGTGTAATGCAATCAATCCCTCGTTAACATAGGGTGAAAAGGGGCTGTCCCATAA
>NZ_JBALQK010000049.1:0-1983 GCF_036965845.1 Bacillus sp. JJ1127
ATATTATTCTATTAATGAATATTTCAACTTATAAAAAATGCCTTGCCCTGTTAGAAAAACAACAGGCTAAGGCATTTTTTCATCTTATAACATAAATGCTTACGAGAATGGATAAGGTACAAGATGCTATTCCTCATTTTAAGACATAGTACCATTTATTGTTAAAATAACTGTTATCACTGACACAACCGAGTAAAGCGATACGATTCCCCATCCAACCATCCGTTTCCACCGGGGATTAGCGTGTTCTCCCATAACCTTTCGATTGTTGGTAAGTAGAACTAAAAAGATCAGATCCGGAACAAACAGCATAATTGCAAAAAAAGGAAATTTTGTCCGATTGATTTTCTTTTGAAGAAACTGAATACGAATCTATTTCGCTCATTCCCTTTTCACTTCCCCTACGATTTTTTAAATACACCGGTATTTTATTCTCAGTTGTTGAAAAATTTGCATGACCGCATAATTTTTTTGATAAAAATTCAATAAATGTTGTAATTCCGTCAACAAAAATTAAAATAAGCGGAATTCTTTCTCAACAGTTAAGGTAGTATATACAAACTATAAGAAATGAGTGAAATACAATTAGATTCTTCCAAATGGAGAAAATGGTAACATTAGTTTCCTTGAATAAGCATGTTCCCATTTATGAAAAATTATGCTGTAATAGTGATAGAACAATATTTCATCCTGTTCTAAGTAGTCAAAGAAGTGGGGAATTGAGGTTGAAAAAGTTTAAGAAGTTTTATTTAGAGATTACTAGTGTATGTAATCTCGCATGCAGCTTTTGTCCGCCAACAGAACGACAGAAGCAATTTCTTTCTGTGGAGGAGTTTTCTAAGAGATTAGACCAAATTAAACCTCACACAGACTACATTTATTTACATGTAAAAGGTGAGCCGCTGCTCCATCCTAAAATAGACCAATTGCTGGACCTAAGTCATGAAAAAGGGTTTAAAGTTAATATTACAACCAATGGAACGTTAATTAATAAAAAGAGGCATAAATTATTAAATAAACCTGCACTAAGACAGATAAATTTTTCACTTCATAGTTTTGATGGTCATCCGGGATCTGAAGATAAAGAAGGATATGTAAGAAGTATCCTTTCCTTTATTAAAGAAGCAACGAGTCAATCAGAATTAATTGTTTCGCTGAGACTATGGAACCTGACGCAAGACAATAAGACGAATCTTGAAATACAAAGAAACAGACAATTATTAGAAATCATTGAGAAAGAATTTGATTTACAGTACAAAATTGAAGAGAGGATCACACCAGGAAGCGGTGTGAAGATTGCGGATCGTATCTTCATCAATCAAGATTACGAATTTCAGTGGCCGGCCTTGCATGAAGAAGAGGACGATGGAAAGGGCTTCTGTCATGGTCTTCGAAATCAAGCAGGTATTTTAGCGAACGGAACCGTTATTCCTTGTTGTTTAGATGGTGAGGGAATCATTAACCTTGGAAATATTAATGAGGCCTCGTTCTCAGAAATTATCGAAAGGGATAGAGCGAAAAATCTGGTAGATGGATTTTCACGAAGAGTGGCAGTGGAGGAACTATGTAGAAAATGTGGGTATCGTAAAAGGTTTGGGAAATAGATAGGAAAACGACGTAGAAATAAAAAATTAAAATACTACTATTAATAAAAGAAATAAGGACTATGATTATTTTCATAGTCCTTATTTCTTGGATAAATGAAGGGGAAAAGAGCAATTTAACTAAGGAATATAGTATATAAGCATCACTAATTGAAATACTGCGGAGGGGTGACATGTTTAATAAAGAACACACCATCATAATGTCTGCGAATGATTAGTTTTTCCTGCCATAACCCTTGAGATAATGCAGATATCGGTTCATACATCCATTTATTATATTTGCCTTTTGTTTGCCCCTTCAAATCAATAAAAGAGTAATCATAAGGTATATTGTTTAAAATATATTCAAGAGAATTTTCTCCATAAGGCTCTCCATTAT
>NZ_JBALQK010000049.1:2024-5035 GCF_036965845.1 Bacillus sp. JJ1127
ATGTAAAAACCTAATATATAACTTTTCTTTTTATATTCATTTGGCAAATTCTCAAACATGGATTTAGATTGCCATTGCTGAAAGTCACTTTGCCCATAATCTTTCGCGAAAATTTCTGTATTATTATCTCGGATATGCCCATTATGAGCCCAAAATATTATTTTTTTATTTGGATAAATAGCATTAGATAGCCATATGATATTTTCTTCCATGATTACATCCCTGATTGAAAACTTATCATCTTCCGTATAATTGGATCGGTATGCTCTTTTTATAAAATCTATTCGATTTTGTAGAGACTTAATTATTAGTTGTTTCATATTTTTTTCTTGTGGATAATTTGCTCCTAAATCATTAGCATGTTCATCCACAAAAACTATGAACTTATTATAATCATTTTCGTATTTCTGAACATCTTCCTCAGTAAGCTTTTTTTCCAAATTAGATAAATTTGAATACATATCTGCCCAACTTGATTCTAACTGTGTGAATTTGTGAGAATCCTCTTGATTATAAGATTCTATCCATTTACTCATAAAGTTACTAAAAGTACTTGAAGTTTGCATATCAAATCCAATAAAAGACAGTGAATTTGTTTCCTTTTTATTAAGAATATAATCAAATAAGGGGGCTGTTTGCTTGTTATTCCAAGGGGTAAGATATAAGGCTTTTTTCATAATTCCATAGGTATTTCCAAATTTATTTGTAGTAAGTTCGGTGGATGCAATAGCGGCATCGCCCATATGACTTTCAAATGCAACAACATCAAAGCCTAAATTTTCATGTAAATATTTTATCAATCTTACTTTTGCTGTGCTATATTCGGCAACGCCATGTGAGCTCTCACCAAGAAAAACATATTGTTTATCCTTTAATACTTCCTTTAAAAATTCCAGGTCATCATAGTTGTTTGATGTTAGTGAGTTCACCTTATGACTGTTACGATTCAACCATGTGCCTTCTGTATCTTTACTCTTTAAATAATAAGCAGCTACAGCAATCAGTATTAAGAGTCCCGTAACTAAAGTGTATTTATATAAGTATTTAATATGTAACACATCCCCATCATATTTTTCGCTTGAAGGAATAAAACCTCATAAGAACGATAAATACATTCTCATGAGGTCTCGTTTTTTAAGTATTATTGATAAGAACGCCCTAATTCATCAATTAATGAACCGACATAAGAAACAGCTTTGCGAATTGGGTCTGGTTTCGACATATCAACTCCAGCATGCTTCATTAGTTCAAGTGGTTCCATCGTTCCACCTGCACGCAGTACATCGAGCCAACGATTAACAGCTGGCTGTCCCTCTTCTTGAATTAATTGGGATACGGCAGTCGATGCAGTTAAGCCAGCAGAATATGTGTATGAATATAAGCCCATATAATAATGAGGTTGACGCATCCACGTTAGGCCTGCTCCTTCATCAATTTCAACCGTGTCGCCCCAGAACTCTGAAAGAACAGCTGTTTTTACTTCTGTTAAAGTTGTTGCAGTGAGGGCCTTCCCATCCTCAGCTAAAGCGTATACTCTACGTTGATATTCTGCCTCAAGTAAATGGGTAACAAAGTTATGATAATAAGTTCCTAGTAGCTGTAAGATAACCCAGCGGCGCATTCTTTTATCTTCATTTGTAGCGAGTAAATGTTGAGCTAGTAGCATTTCATTCATTGTAGACGGTGCTTCAATGAAATACATGGATGGACGAACATTCATTATACGTTGATTTTTATTTGCTAAATAAAAATGCCCAGCATGTCCAAATTCATGTGCCAATGTAAAGCAACCACGCATGTTATCTTGCCATGTAATTAGGATATAAGGATGTGATCCATACGGGCTAGAGCAGAAGGCACCAGTTGATTTTCCAACGTTATCTGCAAGATCTACCCATCTTTCTTTAAAACCTTTTTTCATGATCTCACTGTACTCAGGCCCTAATACTTTTAAAGATTCTAGAATGAGTTTACTAGCTTCCTCGGAAGTGATTGTTGGATTGAAATCTGGGTCTAGTGGTGTTTTTAAGTCACAAAAAAGCATTTGTTCAAGTCCTAACACTTTCTTTTTAAGCTTAGCAAAGCGGCGCATATGAGGTGCCAATTCCTTATAAATAATATCTATTTGATTGTTATACATTTCGAATGTGACTTTTTGTGGATCCAAAAGCATATGAGTAGCAGATTCATACTTACGCAAACGAGCGAGTGTGACTTGTTTTGTCACCTCTGTGGCATATGTAGTAGCAACGGTATTTTTATATTGTTTAAGCGTTGAAACGAAAGATGTATACGCTTTTCTACGAATATCTGTGTTAGGAGAAAATTCATAGCGACTTTCAAATAATGCAAAGGATACTGGTAATTCCGTACCCTGTTCATCCTGAATAGGAGAAAACGCCATATCAGCCAGCTTAGTCATTCCATAAATTTTGTAAGGAGCTCCATGGACTTCACCAAGTGCTGCAAGAACTTCTTCTGTTTCTGGTAAAAGCTTATGTTTTCTCGATTCGAGGATTTCTAGTAGTGATTTCCGGAAAGGTTCAAGCTCTGCTTCTTCCTGAAGGTATTTTTCAATCGTTCCTTCTTCTAATGTGAGAATTTCAGTCGGAATAAAAGATAAAGCTGTATATAATTTCGTGCCCAAGGTAGAAATTTTTGATGAATTTGCCTGAATAATTGGATCTGTTCGATCTGTAGATTCATTTAAGCTTGCGAAGGCCACAAGCTTAATCAATTTCATTAAAAGCTGCTCTTGTAGGAGTAAGCAATCTAATAAAGTTTTTGATCCGGTATGTAATTTCGTTTTAAAGGCATCAACTTTCTTTATTTCTTCTTCTAATTCTTTTCGTGCATTTTCCCAATCTTGATCGGATGCATATAAATCAGTGAGATCCCATGTTAATTCGGTAGAGACTTCTGAACGAGTAAGTCGTTTTTCTATTACATTTTTCATCTTTAATATCCTCCGTATTTTTTATGATATCTAATAACATAATACTAGAAAATTC
>NZ_JBALQK010000050.1:0-5312 GCF_036965845.1 Bacillus sp. JJ1127
TTTCTGTTTTTACTTCGCACGGGGCAGAAAAAGGCCCTGACCGCTTCTATGCATGGCCAGACGCTCTCTCCTCCCCAAAAAGAGGGGGTTTTTAATTGATGTATATATAAGGCGATTCATATATAACCTTAGATACTTCTCTTTTCCTTCTATCATAATGGCTTCTGCTTAAACTTTTGATAGTTTCGCACTTTTAGCAGCAGTACACTTCCACAATCCGTACAAATATAGGCATCCACTGGAGAAGATGTAAACATCGTCTCTTTTTTTCTTATTTGCGCGTATCCGACAAACTCGCCTTCTCCAATATTGTTAGAGCCACAATAAGAGCATGTATGTACCTCTTTTTTTTGCATGAGAGCACCACCTTTGATCTGTTTCTACTCCCTTCGACAGTAATCTTCCATTTTCCTTCCATGAAAAAACCTAATTTCCAAAAGGAAAAAATGTTATAAAACTCGGATCAATACAAATGTATCCATTTTATGACAATTACCTTTCTATGCCATTAATCATTTGAATATTCTATTCATTCCCTATAAACTAACAATAGATACATCATTCAACTTGCACTATGAAGGATTAACCCCAATCAAACTACAAGGAGGAGAAATGTATGATAAAGCCTGAACATGGATTAAAAGAAAAAGTAGAAGGTGCTATTGATAAAGTAAAAGGTGAAGTAAAAGAAGTTGTCGGAAAGGTAACCGACAATAAAAAATTACAAGCTGAAGGCAAATGGGATAAAGTAAAAGGCACCGTGAAATATACTGTCGGTAATATAAAAGAGAAAGTACATGAACATAAAGAACGTAAATAAAAAGAGCCTATTTAAAGCTCTTTTTATTTACCATCCTGTTTTTCTAATACATATAAATCCTCTTCTATATTAGATAATTTATCTGTAATTAGCTTTCTTGCATCACCGATTGCCTGGTTATATGCATATGGTCCAAGTAATTTTATCATTTCTTCTATTAAACGTTCTGCTTGAAAACGCCCGATTGCTTCTAAGTCTTCTTCTTCAAAAAACTGCTGAATTTGTTCTACAAGCTCTTCTTTTTTTTCATTTGGTATTTTTACATTCATCATGAATCATCTTCTCCTCTATTTTTGAGATAATACTTTCCTTAACTCTATCATAGAAAAACGTGTTCCTGGGCAAGTTTTTGTAACACCTTTTAATTCACGATGACCAAGTATGCGTTCTTCACATATAGAAAATCGCTTCATAAAATCTCTACATAACGAATGTAAAGAATCGATTTGTGCTAAAGTCGGATCGTATTTATCAAAATTACCTGTCATACAAATCCCTATCGTTTCACTATTATATCCTTTTGCATGGGCTCCAATGTATAATCCTCTACCTTCAAACACTGTCCCATCTTCTTCAAGAAAATAATTATATCCAATACCACTCCATCCTCTTACCTTTTGATGAAACTCATGTGTTTTATACACATCCCATCCATCTTCAGCTGTGTGATGAATGATGAGTTTTGTTACATTTTGTAAAGGCTGCAATTCATCTTGAAACGTTAATTTTGCTTGTTTAATTTCCATTCCAAAACCTCCTTTTACAACTCAATCATAATTACCGTTTTATCATCTGGTCGAATCCGCTTTTTGTCTTCCAATGCTTCTATTATAGAAATATATTCCTTCACGCTATTTCTTCTTATATACTGTACAGTTTTCTCAAGTGACCAGTCCGAGTGAAATAATCCATCCGAACAAATAAAAATTCCTTTTACTTCAGCAAGCGGTAATTTCCCTTTTTGAATCCATGTAATTGCTTCCGGCATTCCATTGGCTACTGAATACCCACCTGGCATGTTTGCAAGATAGCGATTATATTTCAGCTGTTCTCGAATGTCATGAAAAATATGTTCTTCAGGTACAGATAAACCCTTTTTTCGATCTTCTTCACGTTTTCTTTTTGCTCGCGTACTTATTCCCTTCACTGTATCTTTTGTTAATACTTTCATCGTTTCATCATGCAATATAGCTACAATCATACAATCACCAAGCTGCGCATATTGAATGACTTCATCTTCTATAAGAACTGCCGCAACACATGTACACCATACATGATCTTTCTTTCTCGTATCAATCTTATACTTTATCATTTTTTCTTGTAACACTTTATTTGCAATTGCAATTTCATTTTGCAAGCTAGATTTTTCTTTTAAAGATGTAAAATGACTTGCAAATAAATTTGAAGCTAGGTAGGCTCCGTTATGCCCTTCTTCATCTTGAAACGGGATAAGTGGTGTTGCACCATCACATACCCCATAGATTTTTAATCCTTCATTACAAAAAAACGAATCCTCACATTCTTGTTTCAAAGGGCTTTTCTGTTGATATGTTTTAATTTCCATCTCTTTACACTCCTTTAATGAAGCTTAAAAAGTAATTCATTTTTCTGATTAGTCTAACTTTACAAAATAAACTATTTTCCCCTAAAACTTTTAATCTCATATATAATCTTGAAATAATATGATTTTTTAGTGAAGGACGGGAAAAAGATGGTCAGATTTCTTGGAGTTATTATTGGTTCTATTATTATTGCAATTGCCTTTAATCTTTTCCTTATCCCCCACAAGATTTTAAGTAGTGGAATCGGCGGAATTGCTATTATCTTAGGAATTGTAACCCCTGTAAATACGGGAATTATTAACTTTGTATTAAACGTACCTATTCTTATTTTAGGATACATAGGTCTTGGAAAAAAAGTAATTTTTAATACAATCGTCTCTGTAGTTGTATTATCAGTAGCATTATACTGGATTCCAGTACAAGTCGTTGCAACAGATCCACTTCTATCTTCTATATTTGGAGGCGTAATTGCCGGGGCAGGAGTTGGCCTTGTCTTTAATTGCCATGGTTCAACAGGTGGATTTGATATTATCGGCATGCTGTTATCTCGTAAAAAAGATATTAAACTTGGTGGTTTTCTCATTCTTTTAAATACAGTCGTTGTTGTCATTGCTGGATGTTTCTTCAACTGGGATGTGGCGTTAACGAGTTTACTTTCAATCTATGTAACAGGTAAAGTAATTGATGCTGTTCATACGAAACATCGCAAAGTTACACTTATGATTGTAACAAATCAAGCAGAAGAAATGAAAAAGAAACTCCTTTCCACTGTTGTACGTGGAATTACACTTCTTGATGGTGAAGGTGCCTATTCAAGTGAAAAAAAGCGTGTACTTATGACTGTCGTTTCACATGAAGAGCTTGCAAGTATGAAGCAAACTATTTCTGAAATTGATCCTCAAGCATTTGTTAATATTACAGAAACTGTTGAGGTATTAGGATTGTTTAGAAGAGGGTAAAAAACTAGGTGGGAATCCACCTAGTTTTTTTATTTATTTTCCATAAATTCTATTCTGTTTCCAAATGGATCTGAAACGTAAAATCTGATTACATCTGCACGTGCATGATCATCTATTACTTGAACCCCTTGCCCGATCAATTTTTGTTTAAATTCATCAATCTGCTGTACATAAAAAGCCGGATGCGCTTTTTTGGCCGGAGAAAATGCTTGTTCAACCCCAATATGGATTTCTTGATTCCCACAACGGAACCAACAACCGCCACGCTTTCTTAATTCTTCTGGTTTCGGAATTTCTTCTAGACCAATCTGATTTCCATAAAATTCTCTTGCTTCTTCTTCACAACCTACTGGTGCAGCTACTTGTACATGATCAATTCCTTGAATGTAACCTGTCATATTCCTCTCCCCCTTTATATTTTCATTTTATTGTATATTGCTAAAAAGATAACTTATATAATTGTTATAAAACTCCATAAGATATGCTTAATAGCCATATGTATATGATTTGTTTTATTAATGAAGATGATGTTTTCATAAGAATCTATTTAAAAATACTGAAAATAAACACTATTCTGTAACTTTGTTTTTTATGGAAATATATGATGTTTTTCATATATGATATCTATTATAGGTTGTTGAATCTGTTTTAGATGCTAGTTGCACGGAGGAAAAGTTATGAGTCGGAAAAAGTTCTCATCCATTCAAAAAAGGCGTCAGGTGGCCAAGCCTCATCGTTTTAGAAGACAAAATTGTTCTTTAACAGAAAGGCATGTATCTCTTTTTGAACATAATCCTGATGGTATTATCTCTTTGAACATACAAGGAATCATATTGCACATCAATCCCTCTGCGGAAAAAATATTGGGATATGCTTCACATGAATTAGAAAGAAAGGTAATTACCTCTATTGTTGAAACACATATCTCTGACCAAGTGTTGCAATGTATAAAAAATACTACGTCTGATAATCAAAAAGAATATATACTTTCTATCTACCATAAAGAGGGACATAAAATAGATGTCGTCACAAAATTAGTCCCTATTTTTGTTCAAAATCGTATCACTGGTGTATATGCAATTATGAAGCCACTCGCAAAATCTGAAAGAATTGAAAAAATATTGCAAGAGAGTGAGAAACGTTTACGAACATTGATGAACTCAATGCCTGCTTTTGTCATATTTAAAGATCATGAAGGTCGCTGGCTTGAAGCAAACGATTATGCCCTTTCTTGTTTTGATTTTCATGATGTTCCTTATCACGGAAAAAAAGATAGTGAACTTATCCAATATAACGAGGCATATCGAGATGCATTTTTACATTGTGAAGAGATAGATGAACTCGCATGGAAAAAACGAAAAACGATTCACGGTGAAGAATTTGTTATACATAGAAGCACGTCTAATCTGATCTTGAATATTTCAAAAGTCCCACTTTTCCATTCTGACGGTTCAAGAAAAGGTCTCATTGTTATGGGAAGAGATGTTACTGAATTAAAAGAGACAGAAAAGTTATTACGAAAATCAGAAAAACTAGCTGTAGTGGGACAGTTAACAGCAGGAATTGCTCATGAAATAAGGAACCCATTAACTTCTTTAAAAGGATTTTTAACATTATTAAAACCTGAAATCAATGAACAAAACAAGTGGTATGTAGACGTGATGTTAAGTGAAATTTCACAAATGGAATCCATTACAAGTCAATTTATGGCAATGTCTAAACCGCAAGTTTTATCTATCCATTCTTGTCAAATCGAAACATTAATCGAAGAAGTTGTGACCTTCATTTTGCCTACTGCGATTATGCATAGTGTACATATAATTATGGATCATTCTTCTGCCATGCCCAAAATTCAATGTGATGGGAATCAATTAAAACAAGTCTTTATTAATATTTTAAAAAATGCAATTGAAGCAATGCCAGATGGCGGAAACATTTTTATTCAAACTCAAACATTAGAAGATGATTTCA
>NZ_JBALQK010000050.1:5382-5622 GCF_036965845.1 Bacillus sp. JJ1127
CGAACCTTTTTATAGTTTGAAAGAGAAAGGAACTGGTCTTGGTCTAATGATGTGCTACAAAATAATTGAAGAGCATCATGGCAAGCTAAAAGTTTCAAGTGAACTAAATAAGGGAACCACTGTAGAAGTTCGATTACCCATTTTTCCAGCGCAAAATAATAATGAAGTAGAAAAAGAGTAAATGGAAAACCATTTACTCTTTTTCTTATACGCTAACTTGCTTACTATATATACATCAAT
>NZ_JBALQK010000050.1:5780-12950 GCF_036965845.1 Bacillus sp. JJ1127
TTAGATGTCGAAAAATTAACATGGATTTATATAATCGTTTCTCTTGCTAGAAGAAAACTCATAATAACCTGAGCAGCTACCCGGCTCGTCATATCACGAAAATCTAGCGTTGGATCAATTTCTACAATGTCCATACCTTGAACAAGCGGTTCTTGACCAAGTACTGTAATCGCATCAAGTAAAGTTGTACTATCCATACCACCTGGGCCAATTGCTGGACAACCTGGTGCAAATGCTTGATCTAATACATCCATATCTACAGAAACATAAATAGCTGTAACGCCTTGTCTACGTAAAATCTCAATGCTTTCTGTAATGATATCTTTCATCGCTCTCTCTCGAACATGCTTCATTGTATATACCGTTACACCATGCTCTTTTGCATATTCATGATACGTTCGCGCGTTTGAAAAATTGCGTATACCAATTTGAACAAGCTGCTTTCCTGTAATCACATCATTCTCTAGTAAACTACGAAATGGCGTCCCATTAGACGGTCCTCCATCTTCTAAATTACGTAAATCATGATGTGCATCGAATTGGATAATGCCAACTTTTCCTTTACTACTTGCAAAACCACTTATACTAGGAAAACTAATAGAATGATCGCCACCAAGAACAATTGGTACCATTTGTGGATTTACTTTCGTCAAGTGACCGAGCGTCTTAACAATACGATTGTGACTTTCTTTTATGTCTGTCACATGCATCGTAATATCACCGCAATCATACAAAACGCTTTCTTTCATATCATGCTCTTCTGTAATTGCATATGTGCTATACGCATCTAGCATTGTCCGAATGGTTTTGGGTGCAAAACATGCGCCTGAATGACTAATAGACGGCTTTGAGAGCGGTGCACCAATTAATGCTGCACCAAAAATTTCTTCACTCTCATCCCAATTTTTAACCATTTCACTCCATTTCATTACTTCACGATCAATAAACTTTGCATTTTTCTTTAAATAGTGGCCTTGCTCCACGATTTGTCACCTCTTGTATATGCAATATTACCATTCTTCCATACTGTATTTACATGGCTTACTCCGTAATGATACGGTACATACGCATAATTATATGCATCCCATAAAACTAGATCTGCCTTACGTCCAACTCGAATTTTCCCAGCAACATCACCACGATTAATTGCATAAGCTGAGTTAACCGTTACAGCATTCCAAACTTCTTCTGGTGTCATTTTTAGTTTCAACATTGCAATACTCATGATAAGCTGAATATTTTCAGTCGGGCAGCTACCTGGGTTAAAGTCTGTTGCTAAAGCAACCGCTACACCTTCGTCAATCATTTTACGTCCACGAGCAAAACTTTCTTTATTTAAGTAGAAAGTCGTTCCTGGGAGTAACGTTGCAACTGTATTAGAATTTGCAAGCATTTCAATTCCTTTATCAGATGCCCCAACTAAATGATCTGCTGATGCCGCACCAATTTCTGCCGCTGCTTCTGCACCACCAAGCGGGTCAATTTCATCCGCATGAATTTTCACGTCAAAACCAAGCTCTTTCGCCTTTAATAAGAATTCTTTTGATTCGTCTACAGAGAATACACCTGTTTCACAGAAAATATCAACGAACTCAGCTAATTGTTTTTCCTTCATCTCTGGTAATAAATCTAACATCCATTGTAAAAATTCTTTTGATCTTCCCTTATATTCTTTTGGAACAGCATGTGCTCCTAAGAATGTTGACACTAAGTCAATCGGATGCTCTTTTTGCAACTGCGCCGCCACTTCTAATTGCTTCCACTCTGTTTCATCATCTAATCCGTAGCCACTCTTTGCTTCCACTGTTGTCACGCCAAATGATAACATGCGATCCAAATGAAATTTCGCCTTCTGCACAAGTTCTTCTTTCGAAGCTTGCTTCGTCGCATTCACAGTCGAAAGAATACCGCCGCCTTGCTCTAAAATTTCTAAGTATGGAACTCCCTGTAATTTAAGAGCAATTTCATTTTCACGAGATCCACCAAATACAAGGTGTGTATGAGGATCAACTAGCCCAGGAGAAACCATTTTCCCTTCGCAATCAATGATTTCTTTTGCTTGTAAGCCTTGTGCTTCTTCAGCTGTTCCAACGAAAGTAACAACTCCATTTTCAATACCTACTACTCCGTTTTCAATAACAGGAAGCGTGTTCATCGCTTCCCGTCTTAACAAGCCATCTTCTTGATCCATTGTTAGCAATTGACCGATATTTGTTAGTAAAGTGTCCAGCATGTTTCTTCCTCCTTATTTCATCATTGGAATATTAACGCCTTTTTCTTTCGCTGTTTCAACAGCTAAGTCATATCCTGCGTCAACGTGACGAACAACACCCATACCAGGATCAGAAGTTAATACGCGTTCAATACGTTTTGCCGCTGCTTCTGTTCCATCAGCAACGATAACCATTCCAGCGTGAAGTGAATATCCCATGCCAACTCCTCCGCCGTGATGTACAGATACCCAACTTGCACCGTTTACACTATTGATTAATGCATTTAAAATTGGCCAGTCTGCTACTGCATCACTACCATCTTTCATCGATTCTGTTTCACGGTTTGGTGAAGCTACTGATCCACAATCTAAATGGTCACGACCGATAACAATTGGTGCTGACAATTCACCACTTGCCACCATTTCATTAATGATACGACCAAATTTTGCACGCTCCCCGTAACCAAGCCAACAAATACGTGATGGCAAACCTTGGAATTCAACTTGCTGACGTGCCATACGAATCCAGTTACATAAATGCTCGTTATCCGCAAACTCACGTAAAATCACTTCATCAGTTTTATAAATATCTTCTGGATCACCTGAAAGAGCTACCCAGCGGAATGGCCCTTTTCCTTCACAGAATAATGGACGAATAAATGCTGGAACAAATCCTGGGAAATCAAATGCATTTTTTAATCCTTCATCGAAAGCAACTTGGCGAATATTATTACCATAATCAAATGTAATTGCACCTTTTGCCTGCATTGCAAGCATTGCTTCTACATGCTTTTTCATACTTTCTTTTGATAATTGTATGTAACGCTCTGGATCTTCTTTACGAAGTTTTGCTGCTTCTTCTAATGAGTACCCTGCTGGAATATAGCCGTTTAACGGATCGTGTGCAGACGTTTGATCTGTCACTAAGTCTGGTGTAATACCACGGTTTACTAGCTCCGGTAAAATTTCTGCAGCATTTCCTAATAATCCAATTGAGATTGGTTCTTTCTTTTCTTTGTATTCTTTCGCAACAGCTAGTGCCTCTTCTAAAGATTCTGTATACATATCGCAGTATCTTTTCTCAATACGACGGTCAATACTACGTTTATCAACATCAATCGCAATTACAACACCACCGTTCATCGTAACAGCAAGAGGTTGCGCTCCGCCCATACCACCTAAACCAGCAGTAAGTGTTAATGTACCTTTTAATGAACCACCAAAGTGTTGACGTGCTGCTTCTCCAAATGTTTCATATGTTCCTTGTAAAATCCCTTGTGTGCCGATATAAATCCAGCTACCTGCTGTCATTTGTCCATACATCATGAGGCCCTTTTTCTCAAGTTCACGGAAGTGATCCCAATTTGCCCACTTCGGTACTAAGTTTGAGTTTGCTAGAAGGACGCGCGGTGCATCTTCATGTGATTTAAAAATCGCAACAGGTTTTCCAGACTGAACGAGTAATGTCTCATCACTCTCCAATGTTTTTAACGAATCAACAATCGCATGATAGCTATCCCAGTTACGAGCTGCACGACCAATTCCGCCATATACAACTAATTCTTCTGGTTTTTCAGCTACTTCAGGATCTAAATTATTCATTAACATACGAAGTGCCGCTTCTTGAATCCAGCCCTTTGTTTGTAATTCTGTTCCTCTTGGCGCGCGAATTGTTTGTTTTACATTTTCCATTTCAATCTCTCCCTTTTCTTTTTTATAGTGCCGCATTTACATCCATTCGTTCCATTGTCCAGCGACTTATTTTTAACCAATGCGCAATATTTTCAATATCTGTTGAGAAAATACGATCGTTTGTAATGGAAGGCACGTGCTGACGACCTTGATGATAAAAAGCCCTCGTTACTGTACTCATTTCTTGGGTACCACGATATTCCGCCGCTTGCATTGCACAAATCATTTCAATTGCAAGAACACGTCTTACATTTTGAATAATTTGATGTGCATGACGCGAAGCAATTGTTCCCATGCTTACATGATCTTCTTGGTTAGCTGATGAAGGAATAGAATCCACGCTTGCTGGATGCGCTAACGTTTTATTTTCTGAAACGAGTGACGCTGCTGCATATTGCATAATCATTGCACCAGATTGAAGTCCTGGTTCTGGACTTAGAAATGGTGGTAAATCATTTAATTGCGGATTCACAAGACGCTCGATACGACGCTCAGAGATATTCGCAAGTTCCGCCATTCCAACCTTTAAAAAGTCCATTGCAAAAGCAATTGGTTGTCCGTGGAAGTTCCCACCAGAAATTACTTTTTCTCCACCATCAAAAATAAGCGGGTTATCTGTTGCTGCGTTCATTTCAATTTCTAATTTTTCTTTTACATAATTTAAAACTTGCCAGGAAGCACCATGCACCTGCGGGATGCAGCGAAGCGAGTATGCATCTTGTACGCGTTGTTCCCCTTGCTTTGTGACAAGCTTGCTATCATGGAGAATAGCTCGGATACGCTTAGCAACTTCTACTTGTTCTTTGTATCCACGAGCTTTATGAACATTTTCATCAAATGCATCGATAATGCCGCGTAACCCTTCAATTGTCATCGATGCAATTAATTCTGATTGATAAGCAATTGCTTCAGCTTCTATATAAGAAAGAATTCCTTGTGCTGTCATCGCTTGCGTACCATTGATTAATGCAAGACCTTCTTTCGCTTCTAATTCAATTGGTTCTAGCCCTTCTTCCGTAAGAGCTACCATCGCATGAACACGTTTCCCTTTATAAAACACTTCACCTTCTCCTAATAGAACGAGAGCAAGATGAGATAATGGAGCCAAATCACCACTCGCACCTAATGAACCTTGCTGCGGAATAACCGGGTGAATTTTCCGATTCACAAACTCTAATAGCATATTGACAACAAGAGGACGAACACCAGATATCCCTTTTAACATCGTATTAGCTCGTAAAATTAACATCCCACGGGACACTTCTTCCGGGAAGGGATCACCTATCCCGCATGCATGTGATTGAATTAAATTATGTTGAAGTGCTTTTACATCATCTTTTTGAATAAATACATCACTAAACTTCCCAAAACCAGTTGTGATACCGTAAACAACCTTTCCATCTTCTACGATTTTTTCAACAGCTTCACGGCACTCTGCTACTTTTTTCATGCTGTTTGGGCAAGCTGTTACTCCTTCCCCTTCAAACAACAATCGTTTCATTTCTTCTACTGTCAATGAATGTCCTGTTAACGTAATCATTATTGTTCCTCCTTAAAAAAGCAAAAGGGGACCTTACCTTTTTAAGACAGACTTCTGTCCCAAAAAGCAAGGCCCCCTTCTAACTAATAGACTATGGGCAAATCATATGTGATTAATTCCTAAACCAATCGCCTCATGCTCAGATCCTTTTACAGGCGCACCTATCGTTCCATAAAGTGCAACAGCAACCCATTCGCCTTCTTTTTCGCCGTCGTATGGTGTACCGCGCACAATCGCAAACCGAAGACCTACTGTACGAAGAACGTCTGCTAACTGAATTTGACCTCTCGTTACTCCGTACAACGCTTCCATGATTGCATGATAAAGTGCATGCGTTTCTCTGTAAACGTCTGTTTCAATAACTTGGTTGCTCTTAGCCGCTGTTTCCATTGCTGCGACAACCTTTTGCGAATTCATAGAACCAACTTTTCCAGTACAATACTTCCAACCTTTTGGAATGGATAGTACGGGACTTTCATTCTCATCCGCAAGCGCCAACAACATGGCCATACGACCAATTCGATGTGTTCCTTGAAGAAGCATGCGACTCTCTCATTTCTTATAAATTATTTGAATATTACTTAATTTAAGAATATATGAAAACGTTTTAATCGTCAATAGTTTAAACGATTATTTGAATGAATTTTTTTAATACTCTGTTACTGTTGTGTACACAGTTTATTTACAGAAATTTTTAAAGCATGCTATAGTCTCACTAACAGCTGTAAGGGGGAACCAAAATTGGTTAAGAGAAAAGATATTCATTTTCGAATTGACGAAAGATTACTAGAAAGATTTGAAGCAGCACTTCATTATGAAGGTCTAAATAAAACAGATATTTTAACACATGCTATTCAGCAATTTTGTGTAAAGGTGGAATTAGAAAAGATGGATGATGTAAAAAGGCAATACGCTGTAAGTAACCATCTGCAAACACGGATCGATACTCATAAAAAATATGAGGAAAAACGAGTAGACTTAGATGAAGTTGTAATAGATTATCTACAATTACAAGGAACGGAAAAGATATTAGAAGTTGGATGTGCTAATGGAAAATTCCTTGCACTACTGCAAAAAAACGGTCATACGGGACATCTCACTGGTCTTGATCAATCTACAACTATGCTGCGAGAAGCTGCTATGAATACAGCAAAACAACATGTAAATATTGAATGGAAACTTGGAGACGCTACTAAACTTCCTTTCCCAGCTGATTCTTATGATTGGATAATCGCAAGACATATGCTGTATCACATGACGGATGTTGAAAAAACAATTCAAGGATTTCATAAAGTAATTTGTCCCGGAGGCAGATTCCTAGCCACAACAAATTCCCAGATCTCATTACCCCGTATGGATGAGATGTGTAACAAAATGTTAGCTGCATTCGATTTACCTGAAAAATCACCAACAGCTACTCCATTTTGTTTAGAGAATGGAAAACAACTATTACAATCTGTTTTTCAAACTGTAGAAGAAACAAGCATTCATAATTCACTTGTATTCCATAACGCGACGCCTATTGTCAATTATATCGCTAGTATGTTCCCATCATTAAACATACCTGATGATATTCACCTTCATTTAGAAATGAAGGAATGGCTTACAATCGAAATAGAAAATGAATTATCTCTTCATGGGGGAGTATGGCGTGACCCAAAAACACTTGCTATTTATCGTTGTACAAAATCAGCATAAATTCATCTTATAATATAATCTCTAAATC
>NZ_JBALQK010000050.1:13010-13233 GCF_036965845.1 Bacillus sp. JJ1127
AGGAATTACATATGAATACAGATTGGAAACGCGATCGGATTGCTTCAGCTAATCGAAATGAAAACCCAATGGTAATCGCAAAAATGAAGAGCGGATTTGCAGTTATTGGTGATACACAATTTCTTCCGGGATATTGTGTGCTCCTTGCTGCCCCTCAAGTAAACACTTTAAATGATTTAAATTTTAAAGAACGTAATGAGTATCTACTAGATATGAGTTTAAT
>NZ_JBALQK010000050.1:13258-13664 GCF_036965845.1 Bacillus sp. JJ1127
GAATAAATTACTCTATATTAGGTAATACAGATCCATTTCTACATGCACACATATTTCCCCGTTACGAGTGGGAACCAGAAGAATTAAAACCTTATCCTGTTTGGCGTTATCCAAATGAAAAATGGTTTGATGCCCAATATCAATATAACGATGAAGAACACGGAACGCTTCGGCAAAGAATAACCGAAAACTTACTTGCATTAATGAAACAAGCCTATTCACCCTTTTCCAGATAAAATGAAGTAAACTCAAATAGTAAGATATGAACGCCAATTGTAACGGGTNNATAGGAGTTGAATCGTAAATGGTGTGTACTTCACAATTTTTGCTCTTATCTGTTTGAGAAGAAGCCGTGCCTTGCGATTACTGCAAGGCATGTGGTTGACAGTTCCTTCCCAATCAGAAC
>NZ_JBALQK010000050.1:13828-16015 GCF_036965845.1 Bacillus sp. JJ1127
AAGTGGTGGGTAGTTGACTACATAACAAAGATTGCAATACTTTCGCGGCACGTATACTGTAGGCAACGCCATCCCCTTATATTCCATTTTTATATTCAGATAAAATAAGGCAACCTTACTTTCAATAGCAGGGTTGCCTTATTAGTGAGGATAAATCATCTTAAGTTACATTATCAAAAGTTTCAAATACTCTTTACCAACCTGTACCATGTTCAGAGTATTGAATGATTTCAGTTTGAGATGTAATCTCTTGTTTAGCCTGTTGTGTATCTTTAGATACATTCATATTTAGTACCACAAGAATTGCTAAAAAACTCACCCTGTATAATTTGAAATAGCACCAAATAACGAAACATGATCACTTCAATATAAAAAGCTAGCATTTTGCTAGCTTTTTATCCTCTTCACATGCATTGTCAACCTTCAACTGTTTGCCCCAAAAACTTTTCCATCATGATATTCTTATTTCCTCGATAGAAATTAACACGATGCTCGTTTATCACATCAAAATACTCTCCTATCGCAAGTCCGAATTCTACAAATGCATGTCCTTGTGCCGTTATGATATTTTTATAGCTTACAACATTCTTATAGATGAAATTTTCTATCGGAAAACAATCTAATTTACGATAATCCATTGTGACTGTATAAGGGACATCTTTTAGTAAATCAGCTGCCGCTAACACAAACGGTCCAGCACAAATTGCCGCAACTAATTTTTCTTTCTTATAGAATTGACGTACGATAGAAAATAACTGTTCAGAATCCTTAATATGTATAACATCCCCACCAGGAATTATGATTGCTTCATAATCTTCCACACGAACTTCAGTTAATTCTAAATGTGGTTGCACCTGTAATCCTGTTTCAGCTGTAATCATGTCTTTTGTTAATCCTACTGTTTCAATTTTGTAATCACCCTTCAACAAAGCTGTGGTCACGGTAATCTCAAATTCAGCAAATGTCGGATATATAAATAAAAGTATTTTCTTCATATTCTTTTCTCCCATCCCTTTTTCAACAAAATACTCCTCACCTCCACAATAAACAGAATTTTACAAACAATCAACAAAATACTTCTCGCCTTGTTTCCTATTCCTATCTAACTTATAATAAACATAGAGACGATTACGGACGCATTTTATGTAAGCTTGGGTTTCCAAGCTTACATTATTTTTTGCTTTCCCTTTCCTTATAAAAGGAGTATACTAAAATAGAACGTATGTTCTTAACAATTACATACAGTAAGGAGATAGAACAAATGGTATACGACACAAAAGTAATTTCTTGGAATGAAGCTTTAAAACAATTACAACGTCGCTACACAAATCAACCAGTAAATCGAAAACAGTTTGAAGATGTTGAACTCATGGAATTCTTCCGCGATAATGACTACATTTCCCTTCCTACACATATTAGCGGCTTATCAACAAAGCGTTTTACTTCTTACTCTATTTTCACAACTGAAGATAAAGATCGTAAAGTTGGCACACTTATCATTGAATATTTAGAAGATGATACTGATGTATTACGTATCGAACAATTATACTTCGTTTAATTCATAACGCTTGGTCAAAATGGCCAAGCGTTCTTGCTTTCTATCAATCTCACTGCTTATAATACTAGTAAGGGAAAACTGCTATCGTAAAGGGGGGTATACTGTTGCTTGAAGGATGGTTTAGTTGGTTTATTATTTCTTGGACTGTTATTTTACTAAGTCTTATGTCTATTGGTGGATATTTCATGTTCCGAAAATTCTTAAAACGATTACCAAAAGAAGACGGCATGTCCATTTTAGATTGGGAAGAGCATTACATTAATCAAACACGGCATTTATGGGATGACAATCAGAAACAATTATTAGAGGAACTAGTAAGCCCAGTACCTGAACTATTCCGTGATGTTGCAAAATCAAAAATTGCAGGGAAAATTGGAGAGCTTGCGTTAGAAGAAAAAGCCACAAAAATAACTGAAGATTTAATTATTAAAGGATATATTGTAGCAACGCCAAAGCGTGATCATAAGTTTTTAATTAAAAAATTACAGGAAAAACAAATTGATTATTCTCCGTATCAATCACTTTTAGCTAAATAAAAAAACCTCAAGAATCTTGAGGTTTTTTACGTTAACTTCATATCTTTCTCATTATAAAATTCATCTTCTTTTTCCATTTCCTTTTGCAATTTC
>NZ_JBALQK010000051.1:0-3841 GCF_036965845.1 Bacillus sp. JJ1127
AATATAGTCCCTATAGACATCGTGTTGTTCATGGTATCAACTATTAGCATAATCAACATGGCTAACATATTTAAATACCATAAACCGACTCCTGCAATGGCTAATTCTTTATTAATTTCTTGTTTTTGATATTCGTCTCTTTCACTTATTGTTCCTATAAAATTAGTATACAATTTTTCTTTCCACTTAGTTTTCATAGTTCAATCTTCCTCCCAAAATAAAGTATTTAAATCTGTTTTTAATGCTTTTGCTAATTCAATACATAAAGCTAGAGAAGGATTATATTTATTGTTTTCAATTAAATTTATTGTCTGTCTAGCGACATGAACCTGTTTAGCTAATTCCAGCTGAGAGAGGCCTTCGGATTTTCGATATTTTTTAACATTATTCAAATATAAACCTCCTTTACAATTTATATAAAAAATGTCACATATATATGACATTTTACGTTTGGGAGGATAAAATGTCAAATATATGTGACAAAATTTTTATTCCTTAAAACTTGCTTAAAAGATAAGATGTCATATTTCTAAACATTGGTATTTTTGTTACAATATAAGTGATAGTGTAAAACTTTGTTAGGAGAGCGTAATAACATTGGGAAATGTCGTTCTTTTCTGAAGTTTTATGAAATTATATAATTCTTATACTAAGATATAAAAAGGAGAGAGAATATGTTACCAAATACGGTTCGTACTCCAAACAAGAAGAAGAAATGGATCATTATTGGGGTTATTGCATTAATTGTTGTCGTTGCAGCTATTAATATTTTTGTGATGCAAGGGAAGAAGAAGGGTGAAGTAAAGGCAGATGCTGTTAGCTTCGAAAAAGTAACAGAGCGTAAACTGAATAATACGAAATTGATTTCAGGTCAGGTGAAACCTGGGAATATTGAAAGCTTCTACGCAGATCCAGCAAAAGGAAAAGTGAAGGATATTGCGGTGAAAGAAGGGCAAGAAGTAGAAAAGGGAACAAAATTATTCTCTTATGATAATGAAGAAATCAATTTACAAATAAAGCAAGCTGAGCTGGATCAAAAAATGGCTGCTATGCGTTATGATCAAGGGAAAAAGAAAATAGATTCATTGAAAAAAGAAATTAAGAAAGCGAAAGATAGCGGTGCTGGGAAAGAAGTAACAGACCCAATGGAAGCGCAAGTAAGTGAGCTAGAAATCGGGCAAAAAACAACAGACCTTGAGAAAGAAAAAGGTCAACTACAAGCAGAAGAGTTAAAGAAAAAACAAAAAGAACTTACGATTTATAGTAATTTTGCAGGTGTCGTACAAAAATTAGATAAAGATGCAGCACAAAGTTCATCACAAGCAATGGGTGGACAAGGAAAATCATTTTTACAAATTGCTTCTAAAGACCCATTCCAAATTCAAGGAACGTTAACTGAACTTCAAAAATCACAAATTCAAAAGGATCAAACATTTACTGTAACTGCAAAAGCAAATAGTAAGAAGAAATGGACAGGTAAGATTACAGAAATAAGTGAATTCCCAACCAGTGCAGAGATGGCTCAAGCTGCTGGTGCAGGTGATGGAACACAAAGTATGTCACAGTATACATATAAAGCAAGCCTAGATGGACAAGAAGGTTTATCTCCAGGCTATCATGTATCTTTACAAGTAAATTTAGACAACAAGAATATAATTGCTGTTCCTAGCAAGAGCATTGTAGAAAAAGACGGTGATGCATTTGTATACGTCGAAGACAAAGGAAAGCTTCGTAAACAAAATGTGAAAAAAGGTTCTAATGATGGAGACTGGACAGAAGTTCTTGAAGGCGTAACAGTGGGGCAAAAGGTGGTTAAAAATCCTTCCGACAACGTGTATGACGGAATGGAAGTGAAAGAAAAATGATTACGTTAAATAACATTTATAAAACATATTATCAAGGAAAACTCGCGGTACCAATTTTACATGGTATTAGCTTAACGATTCAAAATGGTGAGTTTGTTTCAATTATGGGACCGTCTGGTTCTGGTAAATCAACGCTTATGAATATTATTGGTTGTTTAGATCGTCCAACAGAAGGCGAATATATGTTGAATGACGTGAATATCTTAACAGCAGATGAAGCAAAACTTGCCCTTATTCGTAATGAATATATCGGCTTTGTATTCCAGCATTTTAATTTATTACCGCGCCTTTCAGCAGTGGAAAACGTTGAGCTACCGCTTATATACGGTGGTGTAAAGAAAGCAGAACGTCGTCAAAGAGCTCTGGAAGCACTTGGGAAGGTTGGCTTGTCGGACAGAGTGCATCACTTGCCAAGCGAGTTATCAGGTGGACAGAAGCAGCGTGTGGCGATCGCGCGTTCCATTGCGAATGATCCAACCTTTATTATGGCCGATGAACCAACTGGTGCCCTTGATACAAAGTCAGGGGAACAAGTTATGGATATTTTTACAAAGTTAAATGCAGAAGGTACAACGATTGTCATGGTTACGCATGAAGAGGAAGTCGCAGCTTACTCTTCGCGCCGAATCGTACTAAGGGACGGGAAAATTACAGAAGATAGAAGGTGTGTGGTATGAGTTTACTAGATAGTATGAAGATTGCCCTATCTTCTATTTTAGCTCATAAACTGCGCTCAGCACTTACGATGCTTGGGATTATTATTGGTGTAGGTTCTATTATTACTGTTGTTGCGATTGGGCAAGGCGGAGAAGCGATGTTAAAGTCGCAAATTGCTGGCTCTGGTAATAATGTGATGCCAATTCACTTTGCTGCGGATATGAATGATCCATACGGAATGGGAGTGAGTGAAAGACCGAAATTAACGGAAGAAGACATCTTTGAAGTGAAAAAAATTCCGGAAATTTCTCATGTCATTACAACAAATAATACGATGGAACCACTCGATATTAATGATAAAAAAGAGATGGTTAATGTTATAGGGCTAGATAGTGAATATTTTGCAGTGAATAAAACGAAAGTAGTAAAAGGTCGCTCACTAAATGAAGCGGATATTTCTCAAGGGAATAACGTGGTCATGATCAGTACGAGTATGGAAGATAAGGTGTTTAAGAAAGAAAATCCCGTTGGTAAAATTATTGAAATGAAAGGCCAACCGATGCAAATTATCGGCGTGTACAAGTCGGATAATGAGTTTATGGGAATGGGTCCTTCAGAAGCATTAATTCCAATTACATTATGGCCAACATTATATGGAAAAGATGAGATTCAAAGTATTTCTGTTCAATCAAAAAATGTAGATAATCTAGAAACTGCAGGTAAAAAGGCTGTTGAGGTTTTAAATAGCCGCAAACCAAGCGATGCTTCTGGTAAGTATGAAATGGTGAATTTAAAAGAATTCCAAGAAGGTGTTTCGAAAGTAACAAACATTATGACAATGATCATCGGCGGTATCGCTGGTATTTCCTTAGTCGTTGGTGGTATTGGCGTTATGAACATTATGCTTGTATCCGTAACAGAGCGTACACGCGAAATTGGGGTACGTAAAGCACTTGGGGCAACGCGCAGTAAAATCTTACTGCAATTCTTAATTGAGGCTGTTATGTTAACGCTTCTTGGCGGATTAATCGGAATTGGTCTTGGTTACGGGGGCGCATATATAGTTTCCACATTTGCGAAATGGCCACCGCTCGTTTCATGGGAAGTTGTTGTTGGCGGCGTGTTATTCTCCATGACGCTCGGCATTATCTTTGGATTAATTCCAGCAAACAAAGCAGCGAAATTAGATCCAATTGAAGCACTTCGTTATGAATAGATTGCTAGTGTAGTAGAGGAATGATTTCTCTACTACACACACATCAATTAAAAAACCGACATAAACCCCCTCTTTTTAGATGGGAAAGAGCATCTGACCATGC
>NZ_JBALQK010000051.1:4094-16003 GCF_036965845.1 Bacillus sp. JJ1127
GGTTACTTTTTATTCTGTATAGCAGGGATTTAGATGTCGGAAAATTAAAATAGATTTACACACACACATATCGTTCTAGTGGGCGGTTCACCGCCTCTAGTAAAGAGGAAGTGAACCGCCCGTTAGAACGGGTTATACAAATAAAAGGAGGCGTTAGAATGGAAGCGAGTGTTAACACGCAAGATGTAAGCGGGAAAAAGCCATCATTATTAGGAATGATTACATCACCTGGAGTACAGTTTGAGAGAATGAAGACGAAGAGCCCTGTTTGGGGAGCATTTTTCCTTTTCATTATTATGGTGTCAGTTGTTAGTGCAATTGGCATGTATCAAGCGATGAATAATCCAGAAGTATTGAAAAATGTGCAAGATCCAGAAGCTGCTAAAATGATGGGGTATTTTGGGATTGGCACAGGAATAATCGTAGGATCATTTGGGACAGCATTTTGGTTCTTTGTTGCAGCAGGAATTTATAAAATAATTATGATGTTTATGGGTAATGATACACCATATATGAAGCTATTATCACTTTACTTATACACGTATACAATTTCGGTTTTAGGTGTAATTGTTAATTTCATTTTAAGAATGATACTTGGTGGAGATATCCAAACCTCTTATACAAGTTTAGCTACTCTATTTGAGCCAGGTACATATATCCATGGCGCAGCTTCAGCGTTTGAAGTTTTCAATATTTGGGGATTAATTGTAATGGGGTTAGGTTTACAAATTGTAGCGGGATTAAGCAGAAAACAAGCAACAACACTAATTGTAATCTTCTTTATCCTGTCTGTTGGATTTGGTAGCTTAAGTGGTTTTACACCTAGTTTTGGTCAGTAATATATGAAAAACGGCTCTTGATAAGAGCCGTTTTTTTATTTTTGTCCTTATTTAAAATAATGCGCTTAGAATTTCAAATAACTCACCATGAAATTTCTATTATCTTTTTATATTGTAAAGGTACCGCGGAATAACAAAGAGGTATACCTTCTAGAAACAGGTATGATATGAAGCCGGTCACTTTTACAGAAGCAGTTACTTTGTATGAAAAGATGATTAAGAACCAAATGAAAAGGCTTTGTCTGTATAAAGATTATGAAGAGTTTTATCAATGCGGTTTAATTGGGCTTTGGGTTGCATATGAAAGGTACGAGGCAGAGAAAGGGAGTTTTTCAGCATATGCTCTTGTAATGGTACGCGGGTATTTGTTAGAGAAGTTAAAGAAAGAAAATCGATTTCAAAAGCGGCATATATGTTTTGATCAAGAAATGTTGCAGCTTGTATGCGGAGTAGAAGTGTCGTCAGAAGTGCGAGATTATATGAGTTTGTTAGACGAGAGGGAGAGATATATTATTTCGGAGCGTTTTTACGGGGGGAAGAAAATGCATGAAATTGGGGAGGCAATGGGCATGACGTATTATCAAGTGAGATGGATATATCGGCAGGCGTTAAAGAAGATGCGGTCTGAAATATAGTAAACATAAAATGGAGACAGGCAATACCTTGTCTCCATTTTATTATTTCTATTAGAAATTGTTATGAAAATCATCGAGCATCATTTGAGCCAAAATATTACCGGCTTTTCTCCATTGCTGCATCATTTGGTAATAGCTAATAGGTAAAGTTTCAATATCTCCATTACGAAAATATAGTATGGCTCGCTTTTTATTATCTTTTTTAATGTGTTTAATACTTTTATAGAATACCCAGATGCAATCCCAAGCAGCAGGTGATTTTGTCGGAATGGCACAAATGAAGCGACGATGATTAATAGGGATAGGCGTGTTTTGGCATAAATTCCATTTTTCAATAATTGCTTTGCGTCTTCCTTCGTATGTGGAATAATTGTGTGAGATAATAGATTCTTTTATTAACTCTAATGGTGTTTTTGGCGAGTAGAGAAATCCGTTAGTGGTATGAATTTGAGTGCGAAAAAAAGGATCTTTATAAGGCCGTAGCATTATTATAGTATCAGAAATGGCGTGAAGACTAACTGGGTAAGGCAACTGAACAGCCTCCTTTAAAAGTATTAGTTTACATATTTTAGTATAGAGATAAAATATAAAAATAATTTTAAAATTCTGTAAATATTTGTAAAGTTTCTATTGATTTAAGGATATTTTATGGATGGTAGGTTTTCTAATTTGCACCGCTTGTACATATATATGAAAATAGAAACAGTTAGGCGGTGATGGAATATGAAGTGGAAATATATTATTTTGGCACTTGTTGTCCTTCTGTTTGTTTATTTAGCAAACAGCAACCCGAGTAAAGGGGAATATACAGAGTGGGCGGCAAAGCAATTTATGAATCACAATGATATTAGTAAAAAGTTAACGGAAGTTGAAAAAGAAAATCCAGATGGATTTGTTGGAGAGCTTGCGAAAATTGGTAATAAGTTAGGGAAGAAGTATGTACAGCCGCAAGTAGGATTGTTAATTGATCATTATACAAAGCGTAATGATTATATTTTCTTCTCGACGTATACAACGGAATTTACAATGGGAAAAGAAAATTATAAATATGTTTCAGTTGGATTCTCTCGTATTTTCATTCCGATTGAAATGCCGAAGAAGAAAGACGAAGCTGCAAAGTGATACAGCTTCGTCTTCTTTCGTTAAGGAGCAATATTTACTTCTGATACTGTCTTTTCAATAAGGCGTGCTCCCTTTTTGCGAGTGTTTTCATCAATTGATAGGAAAATGAAAGAGGAAAGAATCGTGTCCATCACTTGGGTAATTGTTTGTTCATTTACAGGTGTTGTTGGATTGTCGATGGAGAAAACAACAGTTTTTCCATCCTCTTTTGCGAAAATCAATTCGAGTACTTGCATGTTTTATGACCTCCTTTGTATTAAAAATTTTACAGGTTAGAAAGATCGGCTGTGCTCACAAGTTGTACAGCATGGAGCTTCAATTCTTGCAATGAAGAAAGTGCACGTGCTACTTCGTGTACCTTTCCTAAATCAGCATTTGGTTTTACTCGTTTAAATTGTTTGTTTTTGAAAACTGTTTTCCCGTTTTTGTCTAGGCCATCGTTTAATACAAGGCGTAAAGTCAAATCCGTTACAATCGTTTCAACTGCCATCTTTTTCACCCCCTTTTCGTCATATATATAGGGGGAAACGGTAATATTTTGGCGTGAATTTTTTTCTTTTTTTTGGTACGCTTAGAAGAATAAGAGAGGAGCCTCAAAAAATGAATCGTAAATGGTTATTTTGGATTCCTGTTTTATTATGGATGGGGATTATTTTTTATTCTTCAGCACAGCCATATAAGAAGCAGGATATGCGATCAAATATCGAGCAGCACGTGAATGTGGAATTTGTGAAAGAATATTTTTCATGGGTATCCATTGATTATGGCGGAGGCACACCAGTTAGTATTGCAAATAAAGGTGTTGGTGGTTTTATTGAGTTCTTCATTCGTAAGGGAACGCATTTTATGGTGTTCTTTATGCTTGGTTCATTAATATACTACGCCTTATACCGATCGGGTTATTCAAGAAAGCGTACTTTTATATTTGCATTGCTTTGCGTAGCGGGCTATGCGACATTCGACGAAATTCATCAATGGTTTACAGGTGATCGTACACCGATGTGGCAAGATTCAGTATTAGATACGTGCGGTGGATTGATGGGAATTATAATCAGCAATTGGTTTTGGCATAGAAGAAGGAGCTAATCCATTAGGAATAGCTCCTTTTTCATATATCGACTGTTCGGCAATATACGACATTATACTATATAAATCCATTTTCATTTTTCGACATCTAAATCCCTGCTATGCAGAATAAAAAGTAACCTACACTCGTTTGCTCTTTCTGTTTTTACTTCGCATGTGGCAGAAAAGGGCCCTGACCGCTTCTATGCATGGCCAGATGCTCTCTCCCACTTATAAAAAGAGGGGGTTATGTCGTTTTTTTAATTGATGTATATATAGATTTTAAACACCGAGTAGTTCTTTCAATTCGTCTGTTGATAGTTCTGTCATCCAACTGTCGCTTGTGATAACCGCGTTGTTTAGTGATTGTTTGCGTTCTAACATTTCATCGATTTTTTCCTCAAGTGTTCCAGTTGTAATGAGCTTATGAACGTGGACAAATCGTTTTTGACCGATGCGATAAGCACGGTCTGTCGCTTGGTTTTCTACAGCTGGGTTCCACCAGCGGTCATAGTGAATGACATGATTTGCTGCAGTTAAGTTTAACCCTGTACCGCCAGCTTTTAAGGATAGAATAAAGACATCATATGTTCCATTTTGGAACTGTTCGATCATCTGATCACGCTCTTTCTTCGGTACACTACCGTTTAGGAAGAGGACACGCTGACCAAATGTTTCTTCTAATATCTTCTGTAACATATTGCCCATTTCGATATACTGTGTGAAGATTAAGCAACTTTCGTTTTGATCTTTTATATTTTCAATCAAATCCATCAGTGTTTGTGTCTTCATAGAACGCTGCACAATATCTTTCGGTGCCTCTTCTTTTAAATAAAGCGCAGGATGATTACAAATTTGTTTTAATTTATTTAACATGAGTAAAATAAAACCGCGTCGCTCAATCCCGCTTAGCCCCTCAACGTTTTGCAAGGTATCCTGCACAAGCTGTTCATATAGTGATGCTTGTTCACCGGTTAGCGGACAGTATTCTTTTTGTTCTTGTTTGTCCGGCAAGTTTAATGCGACCGTTTGATCTTGTTTTGTGCGGCGCAGTAAGAATGGTGAAATGAACCGCTGTACTTGCTGGATTTTCGCTTCATTACGATCTTTTTCAATCGGTGTTACGAAGCGGCGCTGAAACTTCCCTAAACTTCCGAGATATCCGTGATTTAGGAAGTCGAAAATAGACCATAGCTCTGCAAGACGGTTTTCCATTGGTGTACCGGTTAAAGCAATCTTATGATTGGCCTGTAAATTTCGAACGGCCTTTGATTGCTTTGTATGCGGGTTCTTAATATTTTGCGCCTCATCTAAAATAATAGAGTCCCAGCATAGTGTGCTCAGTTCCACTTCATCAAGCTGTGCTAACGCATAAGAAGTTAATACAACATCTGCATCTTGAAGAAATTCTTTAAAAGAGTCTCCCTTGGAACGATTGCTTCCATAATGTAACTGTACGCGCAAGTTAGGTGCAAAACGCTCAAATTCCTTTTGCCAGTTCCCAAGTACAGATGTTGGTGCCACGATTAAAGCTGGGCCTGTTTGGAGACTATTTTCTTTTATATATAACAAGTAAGTAATCGTTTGGATACTTTTTCCGAGCCCCATATCATCCGCTAACAATGCCCCAAATCCGAGCTTTCGTAAATATAATAACCACTCTACACCGCGCTCTTGGTAAGGGCGAAGTGTCGCCTGTAAGGAAGAGGGTAGTTCTACTTTTGGAATGTCTCCGATATGAAGTAGCTTTTGGAAGAGCCCTTCGTAATAGCCATCTAACTCAATTTCAATGTCGGTAAATGGATTATCTTCTTCGATGATTTCTGTTTCTGCTGAGTTTGATAAATGCTGCTGCAGGACATCTTTCATTTCAAGGCCATACTTATCTGCACGTTTCATTAGTTTTTTTACTTCTTCAATAAAGGCAGGATCAAGTCTCATCCATTGTCCATTTAAGTTGAAGAGTCGCTTGTTTTGTTCAACAAGTTCAAAAAACTCGCTCTCTGACAAATCAATTCCATTTGTGGAGACACGCCAGTCGAAATTGACGAGAGTGTTCATGCCAAAGAAAGACTGCGTTTGATTTGTGTTTTGCTTTAATTGGACGCGTAGCTTTGGTTTTGTTGCTTTTAAATTTTGCCACCAAGATGGTAGTAAAATGGTAACGCCAGCTGCTAGTAGCTCATTGCTTGCTTCTGTTAAGAAGTTCCAAGCTTCTGTTTCATAGAGTTCTTCCCTGAAATGGTCATCTTCTTTAAGCCATGGAACTAGCCTACTGAATCCTTCCTGTGTTTCTGTAATACGTTCTTCATAATTATGCCATCTCTTTGGTAGTGAATCGATGCCACTATATACATATATTCGGTGTGCACCACGCTTTGGCGTAATAATTGTTTCCAGTTTCCACATTTCAAATTCAGCTTGCGGCTCTTGGAGACGAAGACCGATTGTGAAGGGAAGATCATCCTCAATGTAACCAATCTTTCGGAGCCAATCTTCTTCATGCATCGCTGTCTCAAGTTGTCTTTTCGTAAAGTCATAGTGCTCATATAGTCGTTTTGCATCTTCCCAGCCATCATTAGAGCGAGCGTCTTGAAGAATACTTTCATTAATTGCCTGAGAGAAGAGCAATGCTAGCGTATCATCTTCAGTTGAAACATGATTAACTTTCCATGATGGATGATTTGACCAGCGCTTCATATCAGGTATAAAGCTTCCAGTTACAAAGGCATCCCATAGTTCTTTCGCATCTGGCGTAAGGGCAGTAATTGGTCCATTTATTTGCATTTCAGCAAAGGAGTTCATCGGCTTATTTGCGATATACTCAAATGCTTGGACGTTTGTTAACATAATGCCGCTTCGTCCCTCATGTGTAACTTCCTTCAAGAAGGTACCGTAGAAGGAAGTGGAGTGCCATGTGAAGGCGTTTTGCTTCCAAGCTGCTACAGGTAGGAGAATGCCGGCTGCATCTTCTCCCCAAAGGAACCAACCTTGACTGACATGCTGGAGCCTAATTGTTACTTCAGTTTGTATGATCATCGATTAATTTTCCTTTCCGTAATTCTTCCTGTAGTGCACGTAAGCGTGAATGTAAATTTGCGATTTGGATGATGAAAACATTCCATTCATCTGTTCGTTTCAAGCGCTTATAGAGCATACGTAATTTCTTTAAGTAGCGGACGGCACGGCGGTATGATTTACGATTCCGTTCGTCAATCGCTTGCACTGCTGCAAGATGATAGAGCGGAAGGGCTGCTTCGGGCGCTTCCTTTTCAACTTCTTTCAGTGGCTCTTTTAACAATTCAATTGTCTGAGGCCCGTGCAAGAGATGAAGTTCTGTCCATGTATAATATTGTTTCTTTGCTAGTACATATTGTTCGTAATTTGTGAAGCTGTACGGTAATAGTTCTTGCAAAATCATTTCAAGTCCCGCTTGTTCATTTGTATGTGTCGCATATGTTTCATACATCATGATAAATAAACGAACGATATCTTTTACAAAAATCGTATCCGTCTGATTATGAATTGTTTTCTTCACCTGTTTATATGTGAAAGAAAGCCAATTTTTAGTGCGGTCCCACTGTATGGTGTTCAGCAACTCTTCTAGCCAGTCAAAATAAAGGCTAACAACTGAAGCTGGTTGCTTTTCAAGTATTTCCATAGCGGCTTCATCGTTTTGTTGTAAAAAGAGTAGATGAGAAGAAGCGAGTGCTTTTGAAAGCGGGTGCATCTTTGCATCAATTCGTTTCTGCTCTTCCTGTATCCAGGTTTTTTCTGTTAAGAGTTCTCCCCATATATGCCGGTAAATAAAGAATCTCTCCTGTGTATAGGAATCGGCTGAGAAGAAAATGGTGTGCACGAGGCGAGCTGTTTCTTGTAAAATGGGCTCGCATTCAGCGGGAATAGGTTCTGATTTAAAGTCACGTACAAGTGATTCCACTTTATCAACAAATAGGCGAACGACGTGAATTGGTTGATGATAAGAGTAGGTTTTATTTGCTTCAAAATCCCCGATTTCTTCTAATAATTTTTGAAAACAATAAAGTGCACCGTGTAATTTAAATAGTTCATGTATCACAATGATGCGCGGTGCTTTCCGTTCTAACTTCATATAAAAGTCTGTAAAGATACTCATAAGAAAATACATTTGTTTATATGTGAGCCGTGCTTGTTCTTTTTTAAACGATTCGTATTCAGACTCAAAGTACGCCTGCCAGCTTTTATAATCCGTTTCTTCAAATGCGGACGATTGTAATACTTGTCGCGCCGTTCGAATCGGAGGGAGCGTTGGCTTCGTTTTATTTTTAAACAAGGTTAATACATCGCCCACTTGCCCAAAACTAGAAGCGGCAGATAGTAAAACAGCGAGCATGTGCTCACATTGCGTTGGTGCGAAGCAATCGCAATAGCTTTCTGAGATATTACGAATCGGTATATGAACGCTATACACGTTTCCTTCAGCATCTACGGTACCTGATAACGTATAACCATCGAAGTCAACATTGTAGACAACGCCGCTGCGATACAAATGACGAGCAGTCGCAACGTGTTCTTGATCGGCTGCTTGATGCGGATCCAGTCCTTGAACAAATTCATTCGCAATCATCATAATTTCATCTTTCGTAATTGAATGTTGCAGCATAGTTTTCCTCCGTACAAAAGAATTCTTTCCTCTACCATTATAAACAAAAAGCTACGAAAACAGAAAAAATGAATTTGATCGTACAGAAAAAGGAAAATATGGTAACATATACTTGGGAAAATATATGATTTTTTATTGAGGAGGAGATTGGATTTGTCAGATTTGCAGGCGAAACTAGGTAGCGGTATGAATAAGCTGCAAGAAGGAATTGAACAAGGAAAGGTGAAGCTGCAAGTTGCACAAGAGATTGCACAATTGAAGAAGGAAATACAAGTACAGCTCCAGAAGAAGACAGAGGTTTTATTAGAGCTTGGTCAAAAAGTGTATGTTCAACTTCGAGATACTGGCGTAAAGGAAGAATCATTAAAGCCATTAGTTGCTCCAATCCAAGCATTCGATGTTACGATTTATCAGGCAAGAAAGCGAATTGTTGAACTGCAAAAGCAACAGGGAGAGAAAGTGACGTGTGAATGTGGTGGTTCTCTATCAATCAGTGATAAGTTTTGCGGAGCATGTGGGAATCCAAATCCAATGTTAGCGGTAGAGAGAAGTGAGGAAAAAGTTGTATGTGCATCATGTAATGAGCACATTGCAAAAACATCCATCTTTTGTCCAGTTTGTGGTATTAAGCAAGGTGGGGAGTGAGCAAGATGTATTGTCGCATATGTGGGAATCAACATGGAGAAGAAGTGAACTACTGTCCTAACGAAGGAAGTATGGCAATGGTGGTTACAGATAGTGTAGTCCTTGAACAAGATAACGCTAGGTATTGCCGCGGTTGTGGGGACGAAAATGCCCACCAAAATCTGTACTGTCAAAAGTGCGGTCATTCTTTATTTACGGTGAAGAAAAAAGAGCATATCGTAAAGTTACCTAGTATGGAAAAAGGCACTAAAGTTGAATTGGGATTACATAAGAGTGGTTTAAGAACGGGTCTAATTGGCGGAGCTATTGCGAGTGTTCTTATGTTACTTGCGGGATGGATTGGAAGTTTTGTATTTGCAACAATGACACAGGAACTTCTTCATAAGTTTGCTCGTGAACTAGATATGCTATCAGGTTTTTATAATGGAGCAACAGCAACACTATTAAACTACCATTTACTTGGTTTTTCAGCCGGAGATACAGATGGAATAATTCTTTCTTTATATTGGCATACTCCATTTTTACTATTATTATTAATTCCATTTATTATTTTAGGTGGAACAGGTATATGGATTGGAAAGAAGCGAGTTGCTCATACAATTGGTGAACAAGTGACAATGGCAGCTACAGTCGGTATTACTTATGGTGTGTTTTTATTTATTGTTAGCTTCATTGCATCTAAATCAATTGCTGTTCCAGGAATGGATGCTGTAACGGTAGGAGTTGGGTATTCTTCCTTTAAAAGTTTAGTAAGTGGATTTATATGTGGAACGATTTTTAGTTTATTAGGAATGATTGCTCATACAAGCCAAAACAATATGGCAGAAGCATTCCGTGAGTTAATTCCATATGGAGCATCACTTTATTACGGAGTAGCAGCAGTGGTAAAAGGCTTTTTGCTAACAGCTGTTATTTTATGTGTAATGGCTCTCTTTATGAAAGAGGATAGTGTGAAACCATTGAAAGAATTAGCATCTACAACGTCACAGCGTGTGATGTTAACACTGCAGCTGACACCACAAGTATGGAATATGGCTCATCTTGCGCCAGTGGAAGTAACAAGTCCTGCTTTTGAAAAAGGTTTTTCACGTAAGAGTAAAAAAGAAAAAGATAACGAAATACAGTTCTCATTCGTATCTGGTATGTCTTTTAATGGAACAGGGTTAAAGGAGCTTGCAATTGCTGAAGGGGCAGGGCCAGAAAAACTTGCAGGAATAGAAGATGTAAATAGTAGATTCCATTATGGATTGTTACTGCTTATTATTCCGTTCTTCTTTATGTTTAGAGCAGGACAAAAATTAGCGAGAATATCAGCAGCTAATATATATGTAACACTTGCTGTATGTAGTGGTGCTTATACAGTTATGATGCTCTTAATAAATATTCTTTCCAAGTTTCAAATTGATGTTTCAGGGAAATTGACAAGTATGTTTGGAATGAGTGGAACGATGCTATCTATGCAGGGCAACTGGATCTATTTAATACTCGGTAGTTTTATCCTGACATATGTAGCCGCTTTCGCTGGAATGAAATTGGCAAGAAAGTAGGAGGGAATCGTTGTGAAGTTTTGTGGAACGTGTAAAAAACAAGTCGCAGATCACTTGAACTTCTGTTCGGAATGCGGAAGTAAAGTAGAAGTGATTGAAGAAAATATGGCTGCTTCGAGAGCGGATGTATATCAGGAAGTACAGCCAAAGAAGAGTAAGAAAAATATTGTGATCTTAATTGTAATTGCATTGTTTGCTGCTGCATTGTTTGGCGCATATAAATTCGGGGCATATAAATTTTCGAAAGAAAAGCAAATCAATACATTAATTGAAGCTTTCAATAAAAAAGATATAAATACAATTGCTTCTTTTGTAAAATCGGATGACCCAGGTTTAAAAATGACAACAGAAGATATTAAATCTTATTTACGTTACTTAAAGGATAATCCTTCTTATAATAAAGAGTTATTATCTTACTTACAAAAGCAAACGGTAGATCAAAAGCTTGTAGATAAAGAGAGTTTTGTGGATGGACAAATTGTAGAAGATGGGAAAGAATGGTTCTTATATCCGAAATATAAGTTCAGCATTAAATCATATTTCATGAACGTCAGCACAACTGCAAAAACGGCGGAAGTATATGTAAATGATAAAAAAGCAACTGATATTTCTAGCGAGAAATCTTCTAAAGAAATCGGACCTTATTTTCCTGGCACGTATGTTGTAAAAGCAAAGGCAAAAGCAGAGCTTACTGAATTGGAAGCGGAAAAGGAAGTTGAGCTAGCTGGAGAAAAAGATGGGAAAGTGGATGTGAAATTACCACTTGAAGGAAACTATGTTACAATCTCTTCTGACGAAAATAGCGTTAGTGTCTTTGTAAACGGCAAAAAGCGTGGAAAGTTAGATCACGGAAGTTATAAACTAGGACCTGTGCCAGCAGATGAAACAGTAGAGGTACATTTGGAAAAACAAACGGATTTTGGAGTTGTGAAATCTGAAAGTGTAAAAATTGGAGAGCAAAGCTCCTATTATTTAAAATTCCCAAAACAAACATCTGATGCTGCGATTGGTGAATTTGTTCGTACTCACATTTATAACAACGTGCGTGCTATTTCTTTAAATGACTTTAGCTTAATTGAAAATGACTATGATAAGAGCGGGAAATCATATACAGAAGACCGCGATTATCTGCAATATTTAAAGAAAAAGGGAATTACTGAGGATTTATTAAAATTTGAAGTGCGCAATGTTGAGCGCCAAAGTTCTACAAAATATAAAGTAACGACGTACGAAGAATATAATATTCGCTATGGTGATGGATCTGTGAAGTTCAAAAGCTTCAGCAATGAACATATTGTTACAGTAAGTGCGGATGGAAAAATATTGTATCATTCAATCGCTGCGAATAATACGCTGAAATCAGAAGAAATATCTGGTCCAACGCATTAAAATGTGAAAAGGAGCTGTCCCAAAG
>NZ_JBALQK010000052.1:0-4189 GCF_036965845.1 Bacillus sp. JJ1127
GTTAGCTTGATGGCGATGGGGTACTGACGTCAAAATGCAGATTTTATACGCTAAGACAATTTCTAAAAGTGAAATCTCATCTTTGCTACTGTAAAAAAACAACTAGCCCCTCTTGTGGGGGTGCTAGTTGACGTAAAATTCAAAAGCGGAGGTTGGTTAGTAATATTCAACGTTCTTCAATTAATGCTTTAAGTTTTTTCTCATTTATCCCATTTTGACAAAAATTAAATGCGGTTCCTGTAATTCTTTTAGAACGGTCAATAATTTGTCCCAAGTGATATCCGGTATGTTCTACCAAATGATATAAACTATGCATATCAATTTCTTGGGGTGTATTATTTATTAATTCTTGCATTACCAAATTAAATTCATTAAATGTTTCTTCCACTAATTTTTTTAACTCTTCAGGAGGCAAATTTAAATTGGGAAAGTGTTCCTCTATACCTTTATTGAAAGAGGTATGCTTTTGATTAGAAAATCTAATGGAATTTCTCTTAATATGTTCACAGATATGTATGATGATGCTTCCTATTGAATTCAAACTTTCCATTTCTTTGTACCATAGTGCTTCTAAATCAAGTTGTCGAACAGATTCAATTAATTTAGGAAGATAGTGATTGTACATTCTTTGTTGCGAAATTTTTACAAACAACTTCAATGATTGGTTATCACTCATTATTTTTTTCCTCCCAAAAACTTTTCTATATCTTACCATATCAAATCAAAAAAGGTTTTTAAGGATATGATGTATATCGTATTCATGCTCGGTTAACATAACGTCACATTATAGGAATATGAAAAAGGATTTTCGGTTGGAAGATCCTTTTAGCTGCTTGTTCAATTAAAGAAATCCGTTAGTTTAAATAATCCCTTGCGCTTTCCATTGGTCGAAATACTTTTGGTAACCCATTTCATCAGCAGTCATGGTGTATTGCGTATCTCCCAATTTAAAAGTATGAGATCCCGACAAGGCTTCATAGGTTGGAATCCCTTCTACATCCCCGAAAAGCGTTTCGAATGTATTCACATCTACTGATGATTGTGTTGTTCCATCCTCGTAGGTTTCAAGAAGAATGAAATCAACCTCCCCGCCTTGATCTGTATGCCCCTTAAACATTAAACCTGCTTCATTTAATGACAAATATAATTGATTCATACTTAACCTTCACCTCCTATAATTATAGACAATGAAAAAGGATTTTTACTTGAAGAAGAGTGATATAATAATAAAGCCAATTATGATTATAAGAATAAGAATTCCCGTACCTTTCCAACCTAAACTACCAACTAAATCAGTGAGATTTCCATTGTTCGCTTTATTAAAAGCATCGTTCATATTCCCCGTTGGATTGTTTTTCAATTCTTCATGTCTTAATCTCTCTCTTTTTTGTTCAGGAGTTTCTTTGTTATCTTGCACTTAAACACCTCCTGTAAATTAAACAATCATTTCTTTTAAATTTTACCACAAATAACCATTACTCTTGTTGAACTATAACTACCCCGTTAGTTGAATACTCTATGCAAAATCAGTTAACATAACGTACTATTATCAGCAGTAACCAAATCTCAGAAAGCCACTCATACCAATAGTTTTCTAGCTTTCCGTTCCCTTCTCCGTATACAAGATTTCATACATTCCTGTCACAACAGCATTTGGCAGTTCAAACCGTTCTCGTAGCTTGCATGAAATCCTACATATTCTTAGCGTATAATTTCCGTGTTTTATCAGCAGGACCCCCTGCCCATCAACTTAAGAATGGAAACAAACTGGACTTTCGTTTTCGCTTTACAAATTCGAGTTCTCTTGCAAGTTCTTCTAAAAATACAGGTGTAACATATCGTTGTAATTCTTCCGCAAATAGTTATAGTTCATCTTGAATCGAGAGATTCATATAAAAATGACATCCTTACTATTCTCTTTTTATCTAAATTGTACTAAAAAAGTATTGTTTTAGGATACAATAGAGTCAAAAATTACAATATTAAAACAGCCCAGATCATTGGTATTCTAATAAAGGTAGGTAATTTTATGATTCGTGAAGCTGAACCAAAAGATAGTAATGTAATCGAAAATTTATATAAAAAATTAGCACCGCATAGTAAAAACATTAAGGTTTTACCAGAAAGAATTGAGCAGATAAGAAATGATTCGAATAATTTCTTATTTGTCTATGAGGAAGATTGTAAGGTGAAAGGAAGTATATTTATGACCTTTTGTCTTGATCCTGGATACCAATTTAGACCATATACTGTTCTGGAGTATGTAATTGTAAATGAAGATTTTCGAGGTAATGGGATAGGTGAAAAGTTACTAAGACATGTTGAACAAATATCGATTGCAAGGGGACCCACAAGAATTATCTTATTAAGTAGTGCAACTAGAATAGAAGCACATAAATTCTTTGCTAAAAATGGTTATAATGGAACTATCAGTAAGGGTTTCAAGAATTATATACCAATTAATTAAGTTTTATATATAGGTGTTTTTGCCCATCTCCCGAAAAGGAAGACTAAGAAAAAAGATTAATCAAGATGGATTCCGCTCTTTTGGGATGAACTTTCCCATTTTATAAAAAAGTTCGATCAAAAATACTTTGCAAACTTATATTATACGATAAAAAAACGAATCTATTTTGAAAAAAGATTCGTTTTTTTGAATGGACATTCCATTTTTAAAAGATGTTTGATTAAAACCCACTTAGAATTTCTTAATTAAAGGAGATAAAATATCGCAACTTTTTTATAAATACCGTGACTTTATTTAAAAGCGACATTAGAAAGAATAACGTTTTTTTGTACTTAGGGGTAGTGAAAATTCTTAAGTTGATGGGCATGTGGTGAAATCCCTCTTTCACTACATCAGCTATTTTTGCCAAAATACCAGGAAGCAATTGCTAAAAATGAAACTGCAAATACACAAATTTTAGAAACCATTTTCCAAACAATACAGTCATACATGGTAAATCATAAAAAAACGAGTGCTGTAATATCATGGCACCCGTTTTTTTATGATTTACGATTTTCTTTTAACCAATTTATAATAACTTCGAACATAGCAGTATCATACCGCTGTTCTATATTTACTTTCCTTTCACGCAAATCTTTCATTATTTTCATTTCATTTGTTACCACATTTTTTGCCTCTTGCCCTTTCCAAACAAATAATAGTCATGATTCCTCCCCCTTTTGTTATCCAATATTTCGCTGTTTCTCACTTCTTTCCCGCACTTGTCTCCATAATACAATTGAAACACTAGCAAGCATAATTGTTGTAATTACACTTCCCTCAATTCCGAATGCTCCTCCATGTAATGCATCCGGCCCACTCGTTACTGATTTAAAGAGTGGTGTAGAGAATACAGTTGTACCACTTACTGCAAAACCATATACATTGTATTGAGCCCAATTCCATATAGAATGCCAAGCACATATTCCCCAAAGGCTATTCTCTTTTAATACATAAAAAGCCGCAAATACACCAACTAGTATGATATTTGCTATAGAAAGGACTGTAATTCCAGGATTAAGCAAATGAAGAAACCCAAATAAAAAAGAAGTAACAACAACACCAATCCATATGCGACTTCTTACAGATATAGCTGGAAATAGCCAACCCCGTACAACAATTTCTTCTGTGGCACCTTGCACTAAAAATGCTATTAAAGAGCCTAATATCCCCAGTATAACTGTGGGTGTAATATGCTGCATTTGCAACTGTACAACTCCTGTTACAACAAGTAATAATACCGGCACTGATATGAATATAAACCCTATTAAAGCCCCTTTTACATACTTTCTTAAAAATTGTTCTTTCCAAAAGCCTATTGATGAGAACGATCTTTTCTCTATAAACCGAATCCATAAAAATACAATTAAAATTGTTCCCCCAAATGTTAAGATCATCCTTACATTATCATAAATCCCTTTCATAAAAGTCGTTTCTGCTTTCGGCAAAAATAACATAAACAACATAAACAACTCACCGAAAGTTAAAAATACAACCGATAATATTACTGCAAGAATTGGATGTACTTTCTTTCGACCTGACTTTGCTGCTTCAATGATTTTGAATTGATTATTACTCAAGACTTTTACCTCCTCGTGTTATTTATTTTAAATTACATCCACTTTTTTCCATTACATTTCAATTTTACCATCCAAATGTTTTTCATGCACCCATATATAATCT
>NZ_JBALQK010000053.1:0-6112 GCF_036965845.1 Bacillus sp. JJ1127
TGCGAAGTAAAAACAGAAAAAACAAACGAGTGTAGGCTACTTTTTATTCTGTATAGCAGGGGTTTAGATGTCGAAAAATTAAAATGGATTTATATAGATTTCATTTGAATAGAGTAAACTTTGTAAAAGCGAGGGAGTTCTCCCTTGCTTTTATTATTTTCTTAGAAATTGAAGATGAAGATTCTATACACAATTTCGTCATAATAAAGTCAGTACATATAAGAATATGGAAGAGGTGTATCTGGCTTTCATGCCGAATAAAAATATATAGATGACTACGGATAAAAAAAAGCCCAAATCATGGTGAAACATGATTTGGGCCAGTATTTGGATTAGTAAGCTAAGCTGAATAATCCTTTAATGTGTGATAAGTAACGAACGTTACTTGCTTCTTTCATTAATGATGCTGGTAAGCCTTTAAGTGGAGTTGAGCTTGCTCCGATTGTAGCAACAGCATCTTTACGTCCTAGACTTGCAAGTGTTCCAGAGTTTACTGGTGCGAACTCTTCGAATGCTTTGCCTTCTAGTGCTGCGTATAAGTTGTATCCAATTAACTCACCCATTTGCCAAGCGATCTGTGCAGTTGGTGGGTATGGACGGCCTTCTGGACCGAAGACAACAGCGCTGTCTCCAGCAACGAATACGTCTTTGTGAGAAGTAGATTGTAGGTATGCATCAACTGTTGCACGACCACGGTTTACTTCAAGACCTGATTCACCGATTAATGGGTTACCTTGTACGCCGCCTGTCCAAACGAATGTGTTAGCAACGATTTTTTGACCGTCTTTTAAGTCGATTTCATTGCCAGCAACGTTTGTTACAGGAAGACCTGTTAAGAATGTAACACCGCGTGCTTCTAAGCTAGTAGTTGCACGTTCAATTAAATGGTCAGGTAATACTGGAAGGATTTTTGGACCTGCTTCAACAAGAAGTAATTTTACTTCTTTAGGATTTACGCCGTGGCTTTTTGCAAGTTTAGGCATAATGTCAGCAAGCTCACCAACTAGCTCAACGCCAGTTAATCCGCCACCACCGATTAAGATTGTAGCATCAGCTTCGTTTTTCGTTTTAGCGTATTCACGAATACGGTCTTCAACGTGTTTGTAGATTTTGTTTGCATCAGCAGCAGATTTTAATACCATGCTGTTTTCTTCTAGTCCTGGAATACCGAAGTAAGCAGTTTTACTTCCTAAAGCAACTACAAGTGCATCGTAAGATAAAGTAGTGCCACCAGCTAGTTTAATTTCTTTGCTATCAACTGAGAATGACTCAACTGTTGCAATTTTAAGATCGATGTCTTTGCCTTTGAAAAGTTTTTCAAGTGGCATTGCAACTGCTTGCTCAGAAACGTTACCTGCTGCAAGGCGATGTAGTTCAGTGATGATTTGGTGTGTTGGGTATTGGTTGATCACTGTAACTTGTGCCTCTGATTTGCTGTAATATTTACGTACATTTAAAGCGGCTAGAAGTCCGCCATAACCAGCGCCTAAGATGACAATTTGTTTTGACATAGTATGATATCCCCCGTCTTTACTAATTGTTGTTATAAGATAAATTATTTATTATTGCGTTCTGCACTAATTTGAAGATAAGCGTTTACAAAGCGGAACATTTTTTGTGCTTGTGGATCTTTTAGTAATTTTAACAGACCGAAAAGACCAATAACTTCAGTGCTTGCTTCTGCGCGATCTTTTGCTTCGATAGCAGTTGCTGCCACGCATTTCACTGTATCTTTTACAGGTTCTACAAGCTCTTGGATTGCACCAACAGTGTCGCTTTTTAATACTTCGTCAGTAGCAACAGTTTGAGCAAAGTCATAAGACTTAGTTAGAATGTTAACAAGCTCAGTTAATTTTGGAAGCTGTTCTACTAGTGTAGTTAATGACTCTTGTACCTCAGGTTTTAACAACTGATCAAGTACATCAAGTTGTCCTTGGCTAGCAGAAATTTGTAAAGTTTCTTGTTCAGGCTTTGTTTGAGTGATAGTTTCTGGCATCTCCAATTCTCCTTTACGATAACAATACTCTTATTTTTTTGGGAATAAACATCCCCATGTAGCAGGTAAGAGGCAGCAAAAATTTGCAAAACTTTATACAAAGCTTCACAAAACGCAATAAAATGCTTTTAAATTTATGATTACAAGTAGAAGGCAATCATAAATCCAAAACCATAATTTCTTACCTATTATTTATGAACTTGTCCGATACATGGCTTGTCCGGATAATGGAAAGTTCCTTTATCGGAAAGTGTATATAATATATATCCTTTATTATATACTATATGCACCCAGGTTAACATAAAAATGATCCCTAATTATTTGACCTTTAGTCCATAACCTAGTACTGACAAGGGAAGAAAGCATATATTTTATTTTACGGTTACTTAAAATGTACTTAATCATAGAGAAAAAAAGGAAAAAATGAGCAAAAAGTGTTTATTTTTCCCTTTTTTAATTAATAAAAGAGGATATCGAATAAATAGATACGTTAAAAAAAATCATCGCGCTGGTCCAGATCTGGACCAATGCGATGATTTTTTTTATTTACTGTGCAAAAGCTGTATAGGTTTTGCTGATAATGATTGTTTTGCTGCTATCCAAACAACGATTGCTGTTGTTATGACGGATAGAAGTATACCTAAAACGGACCAAGTCATATTTATCTTCATCGGCATTTGGAATAAGAAACGTAACGTAATGCCTGAAAAAGCCAAGGCAATTCCGGCACCAACTAATCCAGCTGATAAGGAAATAATTGTATTTTCTAATAAGGTGGATTTCATCAAATTACTTGAAGACATACCAACTGTTTTCATAATAGCAACATCCCGTGTTTGTTGAAGTAAGCGAATGACAACTTGGTTTCCGATTGTAAGAATCGCCGTTAAAAAGGCGAATAACGCTACGATTGAAAAGAAAGTACTTTGCATTTGGATGATATACTGTAGACTATCGATTGCTGTAGCGGCAATAGAATAAGCCATCGCTGAGTTTGGGAGCTTCTTGTTTAGCTCGGTTAAAATGGTATTTGTTTGCTTTGAATCACTATCTAATGAATACGTAACTCGGCTAGGTTTTCCATATGTAGCTAATGCTTTGGTTGGAATACGGATACCAACAGTTTTGACAACACCTGATTTAAAGAAACCTACAATTTCACAGTTTACTAATTCATTTCCTATTTGAATGTCAACTGTATCGCCAGTTTTAACTCCTAGTTTCTTATAACTGTCTAAAAGAACTGCTTTTTTACTTTCTGCGTCGGACGGAATTAAATCACGCCCCTCTGATATTGTATATGCCTTGGAGGTAAGTGATGTATCTACACCTTCTATTGAAATCTTAGTTGAACTAAAGAATTTATCTTCTTTTACATTGTTTGTGAATAGAGATGCCGCTTCTTCACCATTAATGTTTTGGAGCCTTCCATCTAATTGATAGCCTTTTTTTCACGTTTTTATTTCTTTCGTAGATTTCAACTGTTTCTCAACTTTTCCTTCATCATTAATGGAACTAGTAATAAGAAGATTTCCCATTGCTTCTTTTTCTAATTGACCTTGAACAGATTCAATTAAATTATCCGCAAATACATGGCTAGAGACTACAGAAACAACGCCTATAGTTAAGGTGACCGCTAATAAGCCATTTCGTTTACTTGTAGCCGCTATATTGTGCAAAGCAAGAAAAAGACTTTGTGGCATGATGTTTTTCATCGCACCAATTGCTCGGAATAATAAAAAGTATATAAACCCTATAAAACGAACAAAAGCAAAAAGAAATAACATGGCTGCAGTTGTAAGTAAGAAAGCAAGAAGCCATTTAAAGATTACATTTCCATTTGTACTTGTTGTGAATCCTATGTTGTAAACATAAATAGAAAGAATACCACAAACAAATATAAAAAGTTGAAGCTTCTTTCTAAATGGTAAAGAATAATTCACGCTTGTGTTTTCAGTATCACGCAACATTTGGAGCGGGGATACGCGCATTCCACTTTTTACTGGTATCCAGGAAGCTAAGAAGGTTACTATTAATCCCACAATAATTGTTGTGCAAGTAACGGACCATGACATTCCCCAGTGAAGTGGTAATGAAAGCACCTCTGATAGATAGGAAGTGAGCCAAACGCTAGCTAATAACCCAATTACAATACCACCAACTGTTCCGAGAATTGCCAACCATAATGCTTCTAATAGGAAATATCGAATAATATATTTTGTTTTCATTCCTACTGACTTCATAACAGCGATATCATGCGTACGCGAAGCGATAATGACTTTCATTGTATTAGAAGTAGTGATGGCAGCAATTCCAAGGGCTAGCACACTGAATAGTTGAAGAAATGGCAGCAACATCCGTAAATCTTTTTGTTTTTCTAATTCTTTATCATGAACATCAATTACATTGCTTTGTGGTAATTGTTTTTGTATATTCTTTTTAAATGTAGAGACGTTAACATTTTCATTTAACAAAATTAAGGCTTCATTAATTGTACCTGCGGGTAAGTTTAAGAGCTGCTGTGCTTGATCTAAATGTAAATAGGCTGTTCCGAAAATAGAAGCATCGCCATAGGATTCTTGGACACCTTCTACTAAACCACGGATTTTATAAGAAACCATTGCCCCAGTGGAACGGTTAGGAATCTCCACTCGATCTCCCACTTTGACCTGCAAACGATCAGCTGTGTTTTTGGATAAAAGTAGTTCATCTTTATGTAAATCACGAATGTTAGGGAACTGTTTGCTTCCGAAGAAAGGATAATGATTTGTTTCAATACCCTTTATGATTAAGCTCGTTGTTTTTTGATCAGATTTCACCATACTTTGACCTAACAAAGAAGTTGAGAGTGCTTTTTGCTCATCGTTAGGAAGGGAAGAGATTAGAGCTTCTTGGCTCATTGGTTTTAAATAAGATTGAATCGATACGTCGCCCCCTAAAAGGATTTTAGACGATTCGTGAATGGATCGAGGGACTAGCTCTACCAACATAGACATAGAGAAGAAACTAGCTACTCCGATTAAAATGCTGAACACTGTAAAAAATGTTCTTAAACGATTGTGAATTAAACTACGTAATGCGGATTTTAACAACATGATGTTGCATCACCTTCTTTTTCAGCAGCTTCTGTAGCTGTATGCTTGTTAAATTTTTCTTGAATTAAAACACCATCTTCCATTTGTAAAACACGGTCTGAAAGTTTGGCCACATGAGAATCATGCGTAGCAATGATAAAGGTCATATGGAGTTGATCGCGTAATTGAAAGATTAAATCCAAAATGGTTTTTCCTGTTTTTGAATCTAAATTTCCGGTAGGTTCATCAGCAACGACAATAGCTGGATTGTTCACTAATGCGCGAGCAATTGCTACACGCTGTTGTTGACCTCCTGAAAGTTGACTTGGTAAATGGTGATAACGTTCTTTCATCCCGACAAGATTAAGTATCTCTCTGGCTCTGTTTATCATCTCTTTTCGGCTTTTGACTCCTGCACACATAAGTGCCATCATCACATTTTCTTGAGCTGTCATGGTCGTCACTAAATTATAAGATTGAAAAACAAAGCCAATTTTTTTAGCGCGAAAATCAGCTAAATCTTCTTCTGACATGGATGTAATATCTTGTTGTTCAATTACAATACGCCCCTCGCTAGGGCTGTCTAGGGATCCTAATATCCCGAGTAATGTTGATTTTCCGCTTCCGCTAGGGCCAATAATACTGACAACTTCTCCAGGATAAAATTGTGTGTTAATTCCTTTCAGGATTTGGATTGTTCCCGCTTCAGTTTCATAAGTTTTCTTTACTTCTTGTACTTGAAGAATGGGTTGCTTGGTTGTCATCCTTTTTTCCTCCAGACTTTTTAAATTTTAGTGCGAAGACGATTATGGTTCTAATTAAAACTATAATTATTAGAATGAATAAACCTTTTGCATTTCCCAAAGTAAAAGACTCTATAGATGTGAATAAATAAAAGATATATCAAATAATGAACCGTATGGCAGTAATTACTGAACAAAAATATATACTGGCATATGTGAGAAATGCTATTTTATAGTGTTTATTCATGTTCCGAATGGCATCATTGAATTGCTACAAAAAATTCTGGATACCCTGAGAT